>CALCDS010000417.1 GCA_937900065.1 uncultured Clostridiaceae bacterium
TATTTATCAAGTATTTTTTTTAGAAATTGTCCTGTGTAAGAGTTTGGATAGTTTGCGACCTCTTCAGGGGTGCCTGAGGCTATGACCATGCCTCCCCTGTCGCCTCCGTCAGGACCTAAATCTATTATATAATCGCAGCTTTTTACCACATCAAGATTATGCTCGATTACAAGCACTGTATTTCCTGAATCGGTAAGCCTTTGAAGTATGGAAATCAAACGCTTTACATCATCTGTATGAAGCCCTGTGGTAGGCTCATCCAGTATATACATCGTCTTTCCGGTAGCTCTTTTTGAAAGTTCGGTGGCAAGCTTCACTCTCTGGGCTTCTCCGCCTGACAACTGGGTCGACGGCTGTCCAAGTTTAATATATGAGAGCCCCACATCCTTTAGAGTCTGAAGTTTGTTCTTGATCCTTGGTATGTTTTCAAAAAACTTCAATGCTTCTTCCACGGTCATGTCCAAAACATCAGCTATATTCTTGCCTTTATACTTTACTTCAAGGGTTTCACTGTTATACCTCTTTCCCTTGCATACCTCGCATGGAACATATACATCGGACAAAAACTGCATTTCTATTTTGATGATTCCATCGCCGCTGCAAGCCTCGCATCTCCCGCCCTTTACATTGAAGCTGAATCTCCCGGCCTTGTAGCCGCGCATTCTCGCTTCTGAAGTTTCTGAGAACACCTGCCTTATAAGATCAAATACTCCAGTATATGTTGCAGGGTTTGACCTGGGGGTCCTTCCTATGGGAGACTGATTGATATCTATGACTTTATCAAGATTATTTATTCCTTTTATAGCAGTATGCGCTCCAGGCTTTGCTTTGCTCCCATTCAATGCATGTGACAGGGCTTTATACAATATTTCGTTTACAAGCGTGCTTTTGCCTGAACCGGACACCCCTGTAACACATATAAATACTCCAAGCGGAAATGCAACATCTATATTTTTCAGATTGTTTTCACGAGCACCTATTACCTTGACCCACTTGCCGTTGGATTTTCTTCTTGAGGATGGGATCTCAATCTTTTTCTTGCCGCTTAAATATTGTCCCGTTATGGACCTTTCACAATTTTTTATGACATCGATCGGCCCTGCAGCCACAACTTCGCCTCCATTATCCCCTGCTCCGGGGCCTATGTCCACAATATAATCGGCATGGTACATAGTCTCCTCATCATGCTCGACCACAATAAGAGTGTTGCCTATATCGGTAAGATGCCTTAGGGATTTTAAAAGCTTTTCATTATCCTTCTGGTGCAGACCTATGCTCGGTTCATCGAGTATATACAAAACTCCTACCAAGCCAGAACCTATTTGCGTTGCAAGCCTGATTCTCTGGGATTCGCCTCCTGAAAGCGTGCTTGATGCCCTGGACAGGGTAAGATAATCGAGTCCAACATCCACCAGAAACTGGAGCCTTGCTTTTATCTCCTTTATTATCTGCCTTGAAATGATGGTTTCCTTTTCGCTGAGCTTTAAGCCGTTTATGAATTCGATCTGCTCCTTTACAGACAGATCCGTAAGCTCTGAGATTGAAAGATCTCCTACAGTGACCGCTCTGCTTTCCTTTTTCAGCCTTGCACCCTTGCATTCGGGGCATGGATTTATGCTCATAAAGCTTTCTATTTCAGATCTTATATATTCCGAAGATGTTTCCTTATACCTTCGCTTTAAATTGTTTACAATGCCTTCAAACGGATACATGATTTCGCCATGGCCGTAATCCCTGTCATATGATACCTTTACTTTTTCCCCATTGGTTCCATACAATAAAATATCGATGATTTTATCAGGGAGATTCTTTACAGGCGCATCCAGACTGAAATTATAATGCTCGGATAAAGCCTCGAGTATACTGTATGTCCATGAATCTTCCCTGAAATTTTTCCAGGGTTCTATAGCGCCTTGAGCAATGGATTTTTCCCGGTCAGGCAATATAAGATCAGGGTCCATCTCCATCAAGGTCCCCAATCCGTCACACCTTGGGCATTTTCCAAAAGGGCTGTTGAACGAAAACATCCTGGGTGCAAGATCCTCTATGCTTATGCCGCAATCAGGGCATGCAAATTTTTCACTAAGCATTATCTCTTCCTTACCTATGACGTCCACTATTACAAATCCCTCTCCAAGCTTTAAAGCGGTCTCCAGGGAATCCACAAGCCTTCTGTGTATATTTTCCTTTATGATTATCCTGTCCACAATAACTTCAATCGTATGCTTTATATTTTTCTCAAGCTTTATATCTTCACTGATATCCGTTATTTTTCCATCGATTCTAGCTCTTACAAAGCCATTTTTCTTGATGCCTTCAAGAATCTTTACATGCTCTCCCTTTCTTCCCCTTATAACCGGCGCTAAAATCTGTATCCTGGCCCCATTTCCCAGACGCAGTACTCTTTCCGCCATCTGGTCAACGGATTGCTGGGATATTTTCCTGCCGCATTTCGGGCAGTGGGGTATGCCTATCCTCGCATACAGCAGTCTGTAATAATCGAATATCTCGGTCACTGTTCCAACAGTGGACCTTGGATTTTTGCTTGTACTCTTCTGATCAATCGATATTGCGGGAGACAGCCCTTCTATGTAATCAACATCCGGCTTGTCCATTTGACCCAGAAACTGCCTTGCATATGCTGAAAGAGATGTGACATACCTTCTCTGGCCCTCGGCATATATGGTATCGAATGCAAGAGATGATTTACCTGAACCTGAAAGCCCGGTAAATACTATGAATTTATCTCTTGGCAATTTTAAATCTATGTTCTTTAGGTTATGCTCTCTTGCACCTTTTATTATAATGCTGTCCTTTGACATTTGTTCACCTTCCTGACATTTCGGTCTTTTGCTTAAATTTCAAATTTTGGTATAAATATTTCATCCTCTATGGCATCATGTGGATTTTTGCCAGAGGCCGGTTAAATTATACAATCATGGGATTTGACAGTTTGCATATCATATACCATGCTTCAATTTCAATTCAAATATTATATCCCTCAATTCAGCCGCTCTCTCAAATTCCAATTCCTTGGCAGCCCCTTTCATTTCCTTTTCAAGCCTGGATATCATTTCCTTTATATCGTCCTTCTTCATCCTGTCCGCATTGCCCACATTATACCTGCCTTTTCCGCCGACAACCTTTGTAGCTTCGATAACATCATATACCGGCTTTACGATCGTCTTCGGAGTTATATTATGCTCCTTGTTGAATTCCACCTGTATGCGGCGGCGGCGGTTGGTCTCGGTTATTGCCCTGTTCATGGAATCAGTGATCACATCGGCATACATTATCACTCTGCTTGATACATTCCTTGCTGCTCTTCCCACAGTCTGTATCAGTGAAGTCTCGGACCTTAAAAAGCCTTCTTTGTCTGCATCCAGTATGGCAACCAAGGCCACTTCAGGTATGTCGAGCCCCTCCCTCAAAAGGTTTATTCCGACAAGCACATCGAATGTCCCGAGCCGCAGATCCCTTATTATCTTCATCCTCTCTATGGTCTGTATATCTGAATGAAGATAATTTACTTTTATGCCTACATCTTTAAGATAATCAGTCAAGTCCTCGGCCATCTTTTTGGTCAGGGTAGTAACAAGCACCCTGTTTCCATCTGCGACAACCGAATTTATCTCACCTACAAGGCTGTCAATCTGACCCTTTATAGGCTTTACCTGGATTGGAGGATCGACAATGCCTGTAGGCCTTATAACCTGCTCAGCCACCACAGTTGAATGCTCGTATTCATACGGACCAGGCGTTGCGCTTACAAATATGATCTGTTTTATCCTTTTTTCAAATTCATTGAATTTTAAAGGCCTGTTGTCGTATGCGGACGGAAGCCTGAATCCATAATTGACCAAGGTGTCTTTTCTCGATTTATCGCCCGCATACATGGCTCTGATTTGAGGCAGACTTACATGGGATTCATCAATGATCATGAGAAAATCATCGGGAAAATAATCAAGCAGCGTATATGGAGGGGTGCCGGGTTTTCGGCCGTCCATATGCCTTGAATAATTTTCTATTCCCGAGCAGTATCCGACTTCCCTTATCATCTCTATGTCATACCTTGTCCTCTGTTCAAGCCTTTGAGCCTCAAGAAGCTTTTCCTGACTTTTAAGCACTGCAAGCCTTTCTTCAAGTTCAGACTCTATGGATTCAATAGCTCTCTCCATCTTTTCCCTTGAGGTTGCAAAATGGGATGCAGGATATATGGACACATGATTTCTTTCAGCCAATATTTCACCGGTCAATACATCTATCTCGGTAATCCTGTCTATCTCGTCTCCAAACATCTCAACCCTTATGGCACGTTCAGACTGGGAAGCCGGGAATATCTCAATCACATCGCCTCTTACTCTAAAAGTGCCCCTTACAAAATTTATATCGTTTCTTTCATATTGTATATCGACCAGTTTTTTTAGTATATCATCCATATCCTTTATCATACCTTTTCTCAAGGACAGGGTAAGTTTGCCGTATTCTTCAGGATCACCCAAGCCGTATATGCATGATACGCTGGCTACGATTATGACATCCCGCCTTTCAAACAGGGCTGATGTCGCTGAATGCCTGAGCTTATCTATTTCATCGTTTATAGATGCATCCTTTTCGATATATGTATCGGTCTGGGGAACATATGCTTCAGGCTGGTAATAATCATAATAACTCACAAAATATTCAACAGCATTATTGGGGAACAGCTCCTTAAATTCACTGCAAAGCTGTGCGGCAAGCGTTTTGTTGTGCGCTATCACCAGGGTAGGTTTCTGCACGCGCTCTATCACATTGGCAAGCGTAAATGTCTTGCCCGATCCCGTAACCCCGAGAAGCGTTTGAAATTTGTTATTATCCATTATGCTTTTTGAAAGTATATCGATTGCCTTGGGCTGGTCACCTTGAGGCTTAAACCTTGAAACGATTTTGAACTGACCCATTCATCCAGCCTCCTTTAAACGTTTTTACGAGCTGATGCATTCGATTCAATTTAGAACATCTGTTCGATAGATGTATTATATTATTACATTGCTGGCCTGTCAATAAATAGTGCACTGTACTTTAAAATACAGTGCACTGTCTGCCAATAAAGAGGGAGGGAGATTATATGTATTCTCTCTCCCACTGCCAATATTCACTTTTTCCTACTACATATTATGTGCTGCTAGATAAGATGTGACATCTTTTTATTAATTATGACATTAATGAAGCCTGCGTTTAAAATGCTTTTTTAAAAATCCCTTTAAAAAACTGTCCTGCTCTTTTACAGTCGGCAGTCCGTCAATATCACGCGGAACTGAAATTATCCCAAGTTCGTCTATGCCGTCTTGGAAGTTCTTGAATTCTTCAGTCCTCACTTTTCCATCACGGCCCCTTATCTCAACCCATATATAAGTGACAAACTCCTTGAAAAATTCATCCAGGTTGTTTTCATCAAGCATTGGTTTATTGTTTATCGAAAGTATCGTGTCCCCTGGTCTTATTTTCATCTGTTCGGCAGGGCTTTTGGGTATTGTATCTAAAACCTTGACTCCGTCTGAAGCCGGACAGAATATGGGTTTTCTTTCAGCTTCCAGCTTTTTTTGATGTTGTATCAAAAACTCATGAGCAGCCGGAGCAAATATCGCGGCAACAAATTTAAAAGCATATATATATGAAGAAATTATAGATAGCAATAAAAGGGCAATGCTGAAAATCCCAAGCTTATACGCAGAGTTCTTGCACTTTTCTTCAGGGGTGTATGAAGATGTAAACTCACTGTACCCAAGAATAGCGCAAACAGGCATGGCTGTGAAAATAGCCTTGTTTATAAGAGATGGATTGATGTAAGGCCTGACTAGAGGCCACCAATTTGGGGTAGATATCACCTCACCGCTTGCAGGTCCGTATCCCATAAATATGATAAGCGCAATCGGAATGGGCCAAAAATGCTGCATGGTATATCCTCCAACTAAGCTTCCGTCCTTTCGCCTGCAAAGTACGGCAATAGCATCCTTGTGCCCGTCGATATATATAAGCACCGACTCTAAAAGGTGGAGTATTGCCACCAAAAGCATTACTTCGGTGACATTGATCCATTTAAATCCAAATATTAGGCTTATGATTGAAAGCAATCCCCCCGAATATGAGAAGCATAAAAATCTCGGCTCTATGAACATAAGAAGTATCGATATAGGTATCAGATACATTATGCCTACATTCTGGCTGAATGAAATGCCCATCAAGGTCATGGGTATGCTGACTGCAACCCCTGCAATGAGCCCGGATAAAATCGATCTGGCCATAATATTTTTTAAGGAGGTTTTTAATTTGCCGTATACAGTCTCCTCCAAAGCTGCAATCCTTCTGTATTGAGTATAGGTTATCAATAGCAATATTATATAAGCGGTATTATTGCCCGGCATGATTATATTATATGCCACTGTGCTGATGGTTAACTTTATCATAGCTAGTATGTCCATATTCTATCCTACCCCACCTGTCAATGTATGGATCGTTCAGTATAAAGCTGAAAACATTAAAAGCAGCCCAGCAGGGCTGCTTTTAATTACTAAATCTGATCCCTTACTATTTCCACAGCCTTGTTCAGCTGAACATCCTCCTGCCTTGTAAGTTCAGGTTTCTGTTTAGCTTCATCAGGCAAATCCACAACTATATTGGGTTCTATTCCCTTGCCCTGTATGCATACGCCGCTCGGAGTATAATACCTGGCAATCGTGACTTTTACAGCGGACTTCTTATCTTCTCCAAGTTTCAGGATGGTCTGCACAAGTCCCTTTCCAAACGTTCTCGTTCCAACGAGCGTGCCCGACTTTGTATCCTTGACAGCGCCAGACACTATTTCAGATGCGCTTGCCGTGTTCCCATTAACCAGTATGGTAAGCGGCATGTTCAATTTATTTTTATCCGACTTTATTACTTCCTTCTCACCCTTATTGTCTATCGTATAAACAATAGTGCCTTCACCTATAAGCTCATCCGCGACTTCGGTACATTGGTCGAGAAGTCCTCCTCCGTTGTCCCTTAAATCCAGCACCAGACCTTTCATGCCCTTTGCTTTCAGATCGCCAAGAGCCTTTTTGAAGCTTTCGGCTGTATTTGCCTGAAATGCCGTAATCCTTATATAACCTATTTTATCATCCAGCATCTCGCCTTTTACGGATTTCAATACAATGTTTGCCCTGGGTATGCTTACATCAGTTGGAGACGATGCTCCGGCTTTAACTACTGTAAGCTTGACGGAAGTTCCGGGTTTACCCCTCATAAGTGAAACGGCTTCATCGAGATTATTGCCTGATACATCCTTGCCATTTATTTTTATTATTATATCGCCTGATTTCAATCCGGCTTTTTCAGCAGGAGTATCCTCTATCGGCGAAACGATATATACATTTCCATCTTTAGGCTCTACAACAAGCCCTACGCCCGCATATTCTCCTTCTGTCTGCACCATGTTTGCAGTATATTCATCAGGGTCCCAATATACGGTATATGGATCTCCGACACCCTGCGCAAGACCTCTTACAGCACCTTCCACAAGTTTATTCTCATCCAGCTTATCAACATAATAGTACATTATCTTATCCTTTTCCTCAAACAATTTGTTAAAATCTTTGAGGTTCTGGTAATCTTCTTTGGACACAATGAATTTATCTTTAAAGGCTATTGAAACACTATTTGAAACAACAAAGGTTATAACATTCGTTAAAAGTACCGCAGCAATCGTTAATGCAATTGCCCTTTTTTTGCTTATCATCCTAACACCTCATAAAATATATTTAAGCCCTTTAACTATATTATTATTCTCACTTCATCATTATAACATCATAAAAATTATAATTCAAAACGATATCCATGAAAGTATGTACTATATGATAAAGCAGTCTGCAATTATGAGGAAGGATAGGCGCATCAGCGGCTTATCTTTGCATCATCTCAGCAAAGTCGTAAATATAACCTTTGGACAATCTTTGAATCGCCTCTTTTTCATGCTTTGAATATTTGTCATACACGCCGTATGCAGTCATCCCTGCCGAAACTATGCCCTGTATCCCGGGCAGTATATCCTCAAATGCAATGCATTTTTTGGGATTAACGCCAAGCTTTTTTGCAGCAAGCAGATAAATGTCAGGGCTTCCTTTTCCGCGTCTTACTTCATCTATGGAAACAAACGCATCAAATAAATCATATACACTGTTATTTTTAAGCACCGGTTCATAAAGCACTTTTGGAAGGGCCGTGGCCACAGCAAGCTTGATTCTATGCTTTTTTAAAAGCATAAGGTATTCCTTAGCATGGGGCTTTAATGGAACATGATGGCTGTATTCATCAATCGCCATCATGTTCCATTCCTTGATGATGTCTTCTACGCTTTCATCAAGATTAAATAAGGAGATCGTATAAATGGCTGACTCCTTAAAAGTTTTTGCACAGATTTCATCGACATAGCCTTCAGGCACGGATAGATTTCTTTTAGTCAGAAAATCAACATCGATTTTTTCCCATACTCCCATGGAATCGATAAGCGTTCCGTCCAGATCAAAAATCGCAGCTTCAAAATCAAACATACTATTTCATCCTCATGCGCAGCGATAAATTTTTCAGTATCCCTGCTTCCGAAGAAATATCCTTTGCTGAAATAAGAGCCGAAACAACTGCAATGCCGTCGATACCCGTATGGTTGAAAATCGGAATGGTTTTTCGGTTGATTCCTCCGATAACCACAATAGGAAGATCGACAGCCGATCTTATCTTTTTCAACTCTTCCATTGAAACAAGCTTTGCATCGGTTTTTGTTCCCGTGGCAAACATGGCTCCTACCCCGAGATAATCCGCACCGTCTTTCTGTGCCTGAACCGCCTCGCAAAGCGAAGATGCGGAAACGCCCAATATTTTATTTTTTCCTATGATGGACCGAACGATATGAGCCGGCAAATCGCTCTGGCCGACATGCACACCGGCGGCATCCACTGCCAGGGCAATGTCGACACGATCATTGATGATAAGCGGGATATGATTTGCGTCGGTAATGCGCTTGATTTTTACCGCAGTTTGATAGAATTCAAGAGAGGAAGCATCTTTTTCCCTAAGCTGCACGAGAGTCGTGCCTCCATCAATAGCCTGCTTGACCGCATCTTCCAGAGTCGGGGTGCTCATAAGCTTGCGGTCTGTGACCAAATATAAGCTGTAATCTATCTTAGGCTTCATGGATTTTCGCCTTCTCAATAAGAATTTTAGCATCCATTTTGCTTATGGCATCGATTATTGCCATGTGAAAACTGCCGTTGCCTATCTTCCCAGCCTTTTCAGCTGCGATTTCTCCTGCAATGCTCATGGACAGTATTCCTCCGGCTGCCGCAATCAAGTGATCTTTTGATGCTCCGCAAAAAGAAGCTACAAGTGAAGTGCACATGCAGCCCGTTCCAGTCACCCTAGAGAGCAGTTTCGTACCATTGCCAAGCAAAATAATATGCTGCCCATCAGATAATATATCGGTTGCTCCTGTGATCGCTGTCACGCAGCCGAGGTTTTTCGATATTGTTTCAGCTACACGGCATCCAATCTTTAATCCGCCTTCCAAATCGGACTCGGAAGCGTCTACGCCCTTGGTTGCAGCATCAAGCCCTGCAATAAAGCGAATTTCGGACATATTCCCCCTGAGCACGCTGATTTTAACTTCGTTCAGTATACTTTGAGTTGTTTTGTTCCTTAAATCTGACGCACCGGCTCCCACAGGGTCAAACACTACAGGGATATTCATCTCATTGGCTTTTTTCCCTGCAACAAGCATTGATTCTATGGTCCTGCCGTTTAATGTGCCGATATTCAATACCAGTGCCGATGAAATTGATGTTATGGCTTCTACTTCTCCTATATCGTCAGCCATGATCGGTGAAGCTCCTATGGCAAGTGTTGCATTGGCACAATCGTTCACCGTGACATAATTGGTAATATGATGTATCAGCGGCTTTTTGCTGCGCACTGCTTCCAAAGCTCTGCCCATCTGTTCAATGAATTCTTTCTTCTCCATTTTCTATGCCTTACCACCTTTTGCTTTATTTTTATACAGCCTGTCCAAATCCTATCATCTTTGCTCTATGACATACGCCGCACCCATTAGCTGTATAATCTTTATATTTGTCTCTGCTTAACGGAGATGTTGATTTTTTGAGCATCCTCATTTGCCCGTTCACACTTTTTAAGTTCTAAGGCTTATTACTCTTGCTCATCAAGAACTTTTGCAAACTCACTTCGTTCAAACACGCAAAAGTTCTAGGATTC
>CALCDS010000418.1 GCA_937900065.1 uncultured Clostridiaceae bacterium
TCAACATCATAACGCAATGCAATCCATACACCTCTTTTCTGCAATCCAACTAAATATAAATTTATCGGTTTAAACAGCCGATCAGCCCGGATCATAATGCATCAGTAGAAAATTTTTCGTATATAGAATTTTCTTATCTTCAAGCTTCAGCTGTGCGAAAGATAACCCACCTTAAAATGATGCGGTACCCGAAAGATGATGGACATCTACTGCCTCGTTATAAAAAGATGGGGACACATCATATTTTTATCTTTCACTCGCAGCAAATGATGTGCCCCCATCTATAAAAAGCAAGACCCCATGTAATAGACTGCCTGCTTTAAAATATACAAATTTATTCATAAAAATGGCGGCCCGACTATCATTGCATCAAATGCCTTAGACTCGTAGCTTTGCGTCACTATCTTTCAATAGTTTTGCCTTTATACATTTTGAAAATAATTTCCTCATTCAATTTCTTGTACGATATGTAACCTTATCATACTATTCATGACCTAATAGGCTGTATTTTGTATACAGCCTGTACACAATAAGAAAATGATACCACATCAAGTATTAATTGTAAATAACTATGGATGATTTTGTAACTTCAAAATGAAAGCCCAACACGTTTCCATGCCGGGCTCTTGTAATAAATCCATCTATGATCAAAAGAGAATTCATTTTGTAAATATAAATTTATCCTGTGAAAATGATCATTTGAAACTATAATGGATTGAATCTTTATATTCCTTGTACAATTCCTCATTCAGTTCGTCTCCTCCGTCAACGTTTGCGCTATAAAATATCGGAGGCCTTTTCATTCCCTTTTTGATCAAATTCTGGGCTGTAGCTACTATAATCGAGTTTAGAATCGTGGCGCCTATGACAGTGGAAGTCGGACCCGCCTTTTGCTCCAATCCTTCCAATTTGACACAGGCATCGCCTATATCTCCGTGATTATCGAGAACTATATCACAGAATTCATACAGATTCTTTCCAGATGGATGTCTGGATGGAACCGATTTTGAATATTTAAGATTTGTCAGTCCGATTATCTTTGTCCCTTTTTCTTTTGCGGCCATGGCGATCTCAATGGAAACAGGGTTCCGGCCTGAAACAGAATGGATTATCAGCACGTCATCCTTTTCAAAATGGACCTTGCTTGCCAGTATAGTACCATATCCAACACATCTTTCCATCTTGCTGGTTACGGTTATGGGAGAAGTATCAAGCATGATTTCCCTTCCGAATATAGGATTGATTGTCATTAGCCCTCCGGCCCTGTAATACATCTCCTCGCTTAGTATGCCGGCATGGCTTGCGCCAAATGTATATATGGACTTTTTATCTAAAATCGTTTTTGTCAGAAGTTCAACGCATCTTTCCATATTTTCATTTTCTTCGACCTGTATGGTTTTTATGATATCCAAAACTCTATTTATATAATCAAAATTCATCTTTAATCCTCCTCAAAAAATATTTACTGCAGTGAATAATCATAAATAGATTTTGCTATTTATAAAGAAAGCATTTCGCTTTGAAATGCTTTCTTTAAATACAACACTGCTTTATTTATCGGCTCTGTTAAAGTATATTGTTGATTTTGAGCATCCCGCTCGCCCTCTCGCACTTTATAAGTTCTAAGGCTTATTGCTCTCGTTCAT
>CALCDS010000419.1 GCA_937900065.1 uncultured Clostridiaceae bacterium
TAGAAGGGAATTTCATAAGCACCCTGAATCAAGCTTGAACGAATTTAAAACATCACAAAAGATAAAATCGGAGTTGAAAAAACTGAATATACCATACATTTCAGCTGCCAATACGGGCGTGATAGCGGATATAAAAGGAAAGTTGCCCGGGAAAATAGTCGCACTTAGAGCCGATATAGATGCACTGGAAATAAACGAGCTTAATGATATAGAATACAGGTCCCAAAATCCCGGGCTTATGCATGCCTGCGGCCATGATGCGCATACGGCATCGCTTCTCGGAGCCGCAAGGATACTTGTCGACGTGCGGGACAACATCAATGGTACCATAAGGTTGTTGTTTCAGCCAGCAGAGGAAATCGGAAAGGGAGCCAAAGCGTTGATCGCTGACGGCGCAATGGATGGCGTGGACGGAGTCTTCGGCATTCACGTTTCAAGCAATCTCGATTGTGGAAAGGTATCCGTGGAAAACGGCCCGAGGATGGCCTGCGCAGACGTATTTAAAATAACCATAAAGGGGAAAAGCGGGCATGGCGCGCGGCCTCATCAGGCAATAGACGCCCTAGTCGCTGCGTGTGCATCGGTCCTTAACTTGCAAACTGTAGTCAGCAGGGAAATCAACCCGCTTGAGCCTGTCGTAATCACCGTAGGATCGATTAAATCGGGCACAAGATTCAATATTATTGCAAACCAGGCTGTCTTGGAAGGAACCTCAAGATGCTTCGGAGAGGAAATTCGCCAGCAGATATTTTCAGCAATAGATAGGGTAATAAAGTATACCGCGCAGGCATACAGGGCGGAGGCCGAGCTTGAATACGACTTTACCACGTCCCCGCTCATAAACGATGATAAATGTTCAGAAATAGGTGCGGGTGCCGTAAAAAAGATACTGTCCGAGAAAGCATTGGCCCATGTTGGCAGAACTTTAGGAACGGACGATTTTTCCGAATATCTTAAAAAAGCTCCCGGCATTTATGCACTGGTCGGCGCAGGGAACAAATCCAAAGGTGCCATATATCCTCATCACCATGAAAGGTTCAATATAGATGAGGATTCACTGGAAATAAGCAGTGCGCTATATGCCCAATATGCTTTGGACTTTCTTGAAAGCTCGCTATAGAGTTGAAAAAATAGAGAGGGAGGATATTCAGCAAAGTATATGCTGAATATCCTCCCCCTTCTGACTTGTTGATTTTTTAGGCATGCTCTAAATGAATTTAGCAGCATGCAGCTTTA
>CALCDS010000420.1 GCA_937900065.1 uncultured Clostridiaceae bacterium
TCTCTATGTGTGCGGTGATCTTGTGATAGATTTTGACAAACTTACAGCATCCATCAATGCTGAGCCAATAGTCCTGCCCCCCACGGAATATAAGATACTGAAGATTTTTACAAGCAATCCGAACATCCTTTTGACAAGACAGGTCCTGCTTGAAAAGTTGTATGATGTAGATGCAGATTTTGTGGATGAACATGCTCTGACTGTCAATATAAACCGTTTGAGAAATAAGATTGAAAATGGCGATAGAAAATATATTAAAACGGTTTATGGAATGGGCTATTTATGGATCGGTGATAAGGAATGAAAAAGAACCTATCGACAAATGATTTGGAATCGGAAACACTGACCGGCAAATTCAATTATAAGCTCCAGAGGCTGTATGAAATCATGCAAAACGGGAAAGAGCAAGTGCAGGAGGAAAAACAGTCCATTCAAGAAATGATATCCGACATCTCCCATCAAGTCAAAACACCGGTTACGAACTTGAAAATGTACAACTCCACCCTATTAGAGCGGCAGCTTCCTCCTGAAAAGGAACGGGAGTTTCAAAAAATGATGGGAACGCAGATCAACTCAACCTTCTGGATAATGCGGTCAAGTACACCCCGTCAGGCGGAAAAATATCCGTAGCAGCAAAGAAATGGGAAACGGCAACCAAAATTGATGTTACCGATACTGGAAAGGGTATTCCTGAGCAGCATTATGCACAGATATTCAAGCGTTTTTACCGGGAAGATGAGGTGCATGATGTTCCTGGCGTCGGCATCGGTCTTTATCTGTGCCGCGAAATCATTTCCAAACAGGCCGGTTATATCCAGGTGAAATCCGAAGTAGGCAAAGGTTCTAGGTTTTCAGTATTTCTCCCTAACGAAAGGCAGCTTTGACGGCTGCCTTTTTGTGATATGGGATGAAATGTCTCAAAACTGTGACAATCGATTTTATGATTGAGACTTTTTGGTGACATTTGTTTTGTATGATGAGAACAAAAGTGAAAACTGGAGGATTTACAATGAGCATATTAAAAACAAGCGAACTTAAAAAAAATATTACGGGGCCGGTCCAAACCTTGTAAAAGCTTTGGACGGTGTTGCATTAAGCGTTGATGCAGGGGAGTTTGTGGCGATTGTCGGCACATCCGGCAGCGGAAAGTCAACCCTGCTGCACATGCTTGGAGGCTTGGATACCCCAACTTCGGGCAGTGTGGAAGTGGACGGAAAGGAACTGCCCAAAATGAATGATGAACAGCTTACCATTTTCCGGCGGCCAGCAGCAGCGTGTTGCCATCGCTCGGGCTCTGGCAACAAAGCCTGCAATCATCCTTGCCGATGAACCTACCGGAAATCTGGACAGCAAGACCAGCCAGGAAGTGCTGGGACTTCTAAAAATGACGAGCCAGCAGCTTAATCAGACCATTGTCATGATTACACATAACAACGAGATCGCCCAGCTTGCCGACCGCATCGTGCGGATTGAAGACGGCCGCATCATGGCGTAAGGGGGTAGCAAAAATATGTTTCAGAACAATAACGGGACTTGTGCAAGGCGGCTGGCAGGACGCACTCTATATGCGGATAAGCGCCGAAATATCATTGCCGTGATTGCAACTGCCCTGACAGCGCTTTTATTTACCAGCGTATTCACCATGGGATTTGGGCTGGTGGAGAGCATACAGAGGGCAACCATGGTCATGTCCGGAGGGGACGGGCACGCGGCAATCAAATATGTAACGGATGAAGAATACGAAAAGATAAGCCGCAATCCTTTGATTAAGGAAATGGCATACTGCCGTATGCTAAGCGACAGTGTGGACAATGAAAGCCTGATCAAACGGCATACTGAGTTTTGATATTATGATGATGTCGGCTTGAAATTCGGTTTTGCAGAGCCGACAGCCGGGCATAAGCCTGTGGCCGAAAACGAGGTGATCGCCGATACAAAAACGCTGGAGCTGATGGGCGTACCGCTTGAGGTCGGCGCGCCGGTCACTTTGAATCTCACAGTGCATGGCAGGCAGGTTCAGCGCGACTTCATACTGGCCGGCTGGTGGAAAAGCGATCCCGGCTTCAACATCGGGCAAATCTTTGCCTCACGCGCTTATGTCGACGCCCATTTGGATGAGCTTCAAAATACCTATTATAAGGATTCTTCGCTCACGGGGGCGATCACAGGATATATCAAGTTCAAAAACAGCCTGAATATAGAGAAAAACCTTGAAACAGTGCTGGCAAAAAGCGGTTACTCCATGAATAAAAGTATGCCAAATTACATTGCCACCGGGATAAATTGGGCCTATATGTCAACAGGTACGAAGATAGATGCCGGTACCGCACTCGGCCTTTTATGCGCTATGTCCCTGTTCGTGTTTGCAGGTTATCTGATTATATACAATATTTTTCAGATATCAGTTCTGAAAGATATCCGCTTCTATGGACTTTTGAAAACCATAGGGACCACCAACCATCAATTGCGTGCGATCATACGCCATCAGGCCATGCTGCTCTCCTTGATAGGCATACCATCAGGGCTTTTGGCGGGCTTCTTTGTCGGAAAAGCCTTTGTCCCTACATTGATGGCGCGTTCCTCTTATGCGGGCAGCGCGGTGTCCGTATCTCCCCATCCGCTTATTTTTGCCGGGACCGCAGCCTTTGCGCTGGTCACTGTTTTTATCAGCACGTATAAGCCTGGGAAGATAGCAGCTAAAGTGTCTCCGGTGGAAGCAATCGGCTATAGCGAAGTATCCCAAACTAAGCTCAAAAAGCATAAAAAATCAACAAGCGGCGCGAGGCCGCATCGTATGGCTCTTTCCAATCTGGGCCGAAATAAAAAGCGTACCTTGCTGGTTATTTTGAGCTTGAGCCTCAGCATCGTACTGGCCAACACGGTATTCACGTTTTCACAAAGCATAGATGTGAGCAAGGCCCTTCAAAAGTTTAATGCTTCGGATTTTCTGATAGGCCATGCAGACCTTTTTAACCATAAATACAATGGCGCGGACAGTGCTTTGAGCGAAAGTTTCATTGACCTTGTTGATGGCGAGTTTGACGATGCGAAACTTGCCCCCGGTAATTATATTCTGGAAGGTGTGAAAGCTGATGATAATGGAAACGCGGAGATGGATTCCTTTAATCATAAGGTTGGCGATAAAATTATACTAAAATGCAAAGACAGCGTTAAGGAGATGACCGTGTTGGGACATGTGATTGCGAATCTGGATACCAATACAGACGGGTCATGGAGGGGATCGGCCTTTTATTTGCCGACCGATGTGTTCAAGGAGCTGACAGGGATAAAATATGCCATGAGTTATGCTTTTGATGTCGCGTATGACCATGAGCCCGATATGGAAACTTTTTTGAAGCAGTATACCGACAGTGTGGAACCGACTATGAGTTATACGTCAAAGTCCACAGCACTTTCAAGCCTTGAAGGGATACAAAATACGGCCATCCTGGTTGGAGGCGTTCTGGCGATGATTATCGGACTGATTGGGATCCTAAACTTCATCAATGCCGTTTTAACAAGTATCCTGATCCGCCGACGCGAGTTTGCCATGCTGCAAAGCATTGGAATGTCCAAACAACAGTTAAGAAAAATGTTGGTGCTGGAGGGATTATGGTATGCGGTCATAGCGGCAATGCTTTCGCTTATTTTTAGTACTGTTGCCTCTTCGCTGCTGGTACGCCCGATAGCAGCTTCCATGCGGTTTTGTACTTTTACTTTTACATTAAAGCCGGTAATTATTGTAGTGCCTTTTTACTTTCTTGCAGGGGCATTGGTTCCTTTATTTGCTGCAATGAAAAACAATAAGGCCAGCCTGGTTGAACAGATTAGGCAGATAGAATGAAAGAGATTAGG
>CALCDS010000421.1 GCA_937900065.1 uncultured Clostridiaceae bacterium
CGGGCGAGCAGGATGCTCAAAAAATTAACACCTTCGTTTAACATAGCCTTAATATCAAGGTAAATTTTAGTATGTCCATTCTAAAAAACATACTATAATATAGCGGCAGGTTAAGCTGCCGCTATTTTCAGAATGATTTAAACGCCGGAGTATCAGCCTGAGCGTCAAGCAAGCATTTGAGTTCATCATCAAGCCTAAGCACTGTAACCGAGCATCCCGCCATTTCAAGAGAAGTCATAAATTCGCCTACAAATGTTTTATATACTTTAATGCCTTTTTCGGCAAGCATACTGTTTACTTTACGGTTCACAATATCCAGTTCCATCATGGGAGTCGCCCCCAGGCCGTTTATCATCACGGCAACCTCCTCACCTTTATCAAGGGGCATATCGATCAAAATCCTTGTCAAAAGATGTTCTGTCACGGCATCGGCAGGTTTCAGCTCTTCCCTGTGCGTTCCGGGCTCACCATGTATGCCCATGCCTATCTCCATTTCATACTCCCCAAGCGTAAATGTGGGTTTCCCGGCTGCAGGTACAATGCACGGGGTCAATGCCATGCCCATACTCCTTACATTTGCAATAACCTTTTCAGCCACTGCCTTTACCTCATCCAATGTTCCTCCGGCATCGGCCTTGGCGCCGGCTATCTTATGCACAAATACGGTGCCGGCAATCCCTCTTCTTCCGACCGTCCATGTGCTGTTCTTTACAGCCACATCATCGTTTACTATAACGCTTGCTATTTTTATTCCGTCGGCTTCAGCCATCTCGCCCGCCATTTCAAAATTCATTACATCGCCTGTATAGTTCTTGATAACAAGAAGCACTCCGGCATCGCTTGCAACCGCCTTTATAGCCTCATAAATCTGATCCGGCGTCGGCGACGTAAATACGGCTCCGGCCACAGCCGCATCGAGCATGCCCTTTCCTACATATCCTCCGTGTGCAGGTTCATGTCCGCTTCCCCCTCCGCTTACCAGGGCCACTTTTCCCACAATCGGGGCATCTTTTCTGACCAGCACGTTAAATCCCGGAAGCTTTTTTAAATATTGTGGATAAGCAGCTCCGATTCCTTCAAGCATCTCATCCACCACAAGATCCGGATTGTTAATAAGTTTTTTCATAGAATATACCTCCTCTAACACCTGTTTAATTTTCGGCCATGCTAAATTCCTATGTTGATTTTGGACATCCTATTTTTGTTTGTGCTATAAGGCACTCGCATATTTCATTTGGGTTTGCTCAAAGATCAACGCTCTCTGGTGTGGTTCCGCTCTTAAGCCATATACATGTCCAATAAATAATATTCAGAATCACGCCCTTTAATAACAAATAAAAGAAATTGAAGGCAAGAATTTAAACTAGTGTATAATATTCATATAAAACACAAGCTATATTTTAGGCTATATTTAAGGAGAGTGTTGA
>CALCDS010000422.1 GCA_937900065.1 uncultured Clostridiaceae bacterium
AGAGAACATCTCATCAAGGAGCTTTCCGATATGGGGCTGCCCCACAAAATGGAGGACCATATCGTCGTGCCCTTTCGAGGCCAGAGCATGACGTCGCAGGAAATCATCGCGCGGCTTAAAACCAGACTGACAGTGCTTAAGATAAAGGAACCATCGCTGGAAGACGCGTATGTGGAATATCTAAATCGGACAGGGGGCAATGCGATATGAACAGGTCTGAACTGCAAAGGAAAAGATCAAGATCGTCCCGTGAACTGAACGCCATTCTCACCATTACGGCTCGGGATATATTGCTTACATTCAAATCGCCGGGGTCCCTCTTAATCAGTTTCGTTTTACCGGTTGTAATGATGGGAATGCTGGGGGGAAGCCTTGCCCAAAACATTGCCGGCAACTTCAGCTTCGATTATAGTTCATTTATACTGGTTGGGATGCTTGTCAATATGCTGTTTATGATTACGACAATGGGGCTTATATCGCTTGTGGAAGACCGTCAGACAAATTTTACTCAAGAGATGATGATTTCTCCAATATCCCGCTATTCCATCGTAATTGGGAAGATATTGGGCTCAACCTTTTCAGCTATTGTCAGTCTTGCCGGCACGCTGATTGTAGGGCTTGTGATGAGGATTACGATCAGTTGGGTGCAACTGCTTAAAGTTCTTGCGCTTTCGCCGCTTATCTGTCTTTCGGCGGGCTCCCTGTCCATCATCATTATCGGCTTGATAAAAAATACGAGGACAGCAAGTTTTGTCGCATCGTTTATAACGATGCCCCAGATGTTCCTTTCCGGCGTGATTATTCCCATCAACCATTCCAGCGGTGTGTTGCTCGTTTTAAGCCGCATCATGCCGATGACCTACTGTCTCGACCTCACACGCGCCATCGTCTATGCCGGGACGCCGGAATACAATAACGTCGTATTGTTTCATCCATTGGTGAATCTGATTGTTATCATAGTATTGACAGCGATCTTCCTGAGCCTTGGGACTTATCTTTTCGCCCGTTCGGAGACTCATAAATAGCCTGGCAAAAGTGGAGTATTAAAAACATTCCTGACATGGTCAATTTCTGAATCTATGGAAATCGCTGAACTGCGAAAAGCTCATGAAATCCTCAAGTGCATGCTCGCTTTTTGGCAAAGATGGGAAAGTGGGAGAAGCAAAGGAAGAAAAATCATCCATAACGCAAAACAGCAGTCAAGGTAAAATATACCTTGACTGCTGTTTTCTGTTTGACATCACAGCCACACCATAGCGGCAAAGCCGCCTTTGAAATAGCAGGTGTTCGTGTGCCCGATTGGTGGAGATAAGCGGGATCGAACCGCTGACCTCCTGCATGCCATGCAGGCGCTCTCCCAGCTGAGCTATACCCCCATATGCAGTTTTGGTGGGGAGTATTGGGCTCGAACCAACGACCTCTACGATGTCAACGTAGCACTCTAACCAAAGCTGAGCTAACCCCCCGCCGTAATAAATATTTTACATACTTTTTATATAAAATGCAACATAAAAATTTTATAATCATGCTTGCATTTTGTTCAACAGAATATTTTAATATAGTCTAAATTGAAAATCGGTTTTCTTCATTTGCAGCAGCACTGTAAAAGCTGGTATCCTCTATGTCATATATCTGCACGTTGTTTCTTCCTCTCTCCTTTGCACAGTAAAGAGCCTTGTCGGCATTTCTTATAAGTTCACGTGCATCGTTTCCCTGAACAGGATAGCAGGATATTCCCGCAGATATCGTGATATGGGTCTTATTTAAAGAATCACTGAAATTTGCACTCATATCATAGACATTCTTTCGGACCCTTTCGGCAATATTATACGCTCCTTTGATATTGACTCCCTTTAGTATAATAAGAAATTCCTCTCCCCCATACCTTGCCACGATATCGCCTTCGCGCACACTGTCAAGCAATATTGCTGAAAGTCTTTTCAACACATTGTTGCCTTCGATATGGCCAAATGTATCATTGTAATTTTTAAATCTGTCAATATCTAACATAACAAATGAAATATATTTGTACTTTTTACCTTCATCTTCAATCAGCCTGTATACTTTATTGACTATATACCTATAATTTTTGAGCCCTGTAAGCTGATCCGTCACAGCATCTTCCCTCAAACTGCGGTTGTGCTGAAACAGCCTTATATTATCCTTAATCACGACTCCAATTATAAATATGGATGCAAAATCAGCCGCAGGTATGATGCCTCCCATCTCGTGTATAAATTCACTGCCGGCCGGCACAAAATATTTATAAATCAAATAATCCTTTATGCATGCTATGAGGCTTGTACAAAACAAAACAGGAATAGTAAAGCTGCTTAAAATTGAGCTTTTTCCCTTTCTTGTCCTGTTTATGCTGTAAAATACTCCTCCTAAAACTGCAGAAATCACATCATTTGAAACCATGCCAAAGCCATAGAGGCCACCCCTTACAGCCATGCCGTAAAGTTCTGAAATCAAAGCCCCTAAAGCCGCAGCAGGAAATCCCTGAACCATTCCAAGAATAATAATGGGATTGCATCTTATGTCGAATACTAAATCGTTATTTTTATATAATGGAAACGTAACGCATAATATTGATAATAGCGAAGCATTCAAACAAAAATAGGCGAAAAAAAGAGGTCTTGACTTAAAGCCTTCGCGGAAAGGCTTTATCCTTGCAATTATATATAGAAACGATATCATAAGAGCAATGTTAAAGAGCAGTGACCTAAAAACACTATAATTCATCCTTACATTCACCCGAATTTGATTATCATACATGAAATTTGAAAATTCAACCAATCGTTTCTATTTTATACCATTATCTCCGACAAATCAATATTTTTTAAGCAATAACCATCTATTGAAAATGCTTTAACAGAACCAAGATTTAAAGCTTTATTTTTTCGTTCAGGAATTTTTCCACATCGTCTATCTTCAATCTCACCTGGCTCATGCTGTCCCTATCCCTTATCGTGACCGAGTCATCATTCAATGAGTCAAAGTCAAATGTTATGCAGTAAGGCGTGCCTATTTCATCCTGCCTTCTATATCTTTTTCCTATGCTTCCGGTTTCATCATATTCCACGTTGTACTTCTTCTGAAGGTTTTCATAAACCTTATATGCCTTATCACCCAATTTTTTGGATAGAGGAAGTATTGCTGCCTTGAATGGGGAAAGCTGTGGATTCAATCTCAATACCACTCTTGAATCGCCATTTTCCAAATCCTCTTCATCATATGCATCTAATAGAAATGCCAGAGCCACCCTATCTGCACCAACAGAAGGCTCTACGCAGTATGGTATATATTTTTCATTTGTGAACGGGTCGATATAACTCAAATCCTCCCCAGAATGGTTTGAATGCTGCTTTAGATCAAAATCCGTCCTGTCAGCAATTCCCCAGAGCTCCCCCCAGCCAAACGGGAATAGGTATTCTATATCTGTTGTAGCGCTGCTGTAATGGGACAGCTCTTCTTTGCTGTGATCCCTCAATCTTAAATTTTCTTCTTTAAGTCCAAGATTCAAAAGCCAGTTTTTGCAAAATTCCTTCCAGTATTTAAACCATTTCATATCTTCGCCCGGTTTGCAGAAAAATTCAAGTTCCATCTGTTCAAATTCTCTTGTTCTGAAAGTAAAGTTTCCGGGTGTGATTTCATTCCTAAAAGATTTTCCTATCTGCCCTATTCCAAAAGGTATCTTTTTCCTTGTCGTGCGGAGCACGTTTTTGAAATTGACAAATATGCCTTGGGCAGTTTCAGGCCTTAAATATATCTCGGATTTGGAATCTTCGGTAACGCCTTGAAAAGTCTTATACATAAGATTGAACTTTCTTATTTCAGTGAAATCATGGGCGCCGCATTCCGGACATTTTACATTGTTCTCCTCTATAAACTTCATCATCTTCTCGCTGCTCCAGCCGTCCACGATTGCCGGTTCGCCTTTTTTGTTGAGATAATCTTCTATGAGCTTATCGGCTCTAAACCTTGCCTTGCACTGTCTGCAATCCATCAAAGGATCGCTGAACCCTCCAACATGCCCTGACGCTACCCATGTCTCCGGGTTCATAAGTATGGCACAATCTAATCCGACATTGTACGGTGAATCCTGTATGAATTTTTTCCACCAGATCCTTTTTATATTATTCTTAAATTCAACTCCAAGAGGTCCATAGTCCCAGGTATTAGCCAAGCCTCCGTATATTTCAGAGCCAGGATAAACATATCCTCTCGCCTTACATAGATTTACTATCTTATCCATTGTTTTTTCAACACTCATGACAACATCTCCCATCTTTTAATTGTATATTGATTTTTGCACAAAAAATAAGCCTTCCATCCCATCAAGGGACGGAAGGTTTCTTCCGCGGTTCCACCCTTATTGACTTTAAAGCCCACTTAACAAATCATGCTCCCGGATCCCTTCACGGGCCCTTCTCCCGGATTTACACCAGCACCGGGTCTCTTTAAGAAAGAAGCATCCGCTAATATTTCCGTTCACAGCAAATCATTATTTATATAATAAATCATACTAAACATATTGTTGATTTTTGAGCATCCATATCCGATACGCATCCATGTTTGCTTAAAATCAACATTTAACTTTACATATAATAATACAACTATAATACCAGTATTTGCGATTTTGTCAATGATACTAGCTGAACAAATGGTTTATCGAAGCTATTATATTTTCAAGCATAAGCTTGTGGCCCTCATCATTTGGATGTATGCCTCCGCTATCGATCAATTGTTTCAAATCCTTCCTGCCTGCCATAAGTTCATAATGGTCGATAAATGAAAGCCCCATTGGCCCGCATATTTTTTTAACAGCTTTATTGTATGTTTCTATATCCCTGTTGTATATCTGCATCGTATCAGTGTTGCAGAGTTCCTCAATTACAGGCGGAGCAAGATTGAACACTATGGACGCATTTGTCTCACTCCTGATTGTCCCGGCTATATCCTCCATATTGCTTTCAAAGTTGTAAAAATCATTTACATAGCTCCCTTGCTCTTTTGTGCAGTCATTTGTACCATACCCTATAAGCACGATATCAGGGGTATATTTTATCACCTTATCCTCCACATCATCAAATCCTTGTTGAGCATTTTCACCTAGGACGCCGTTGTTTATTACTTCAAATTGATTTTTAAAATTCGTGTTCAGGTATTCTTCCAATCTTCCTGCCCATGAACTTTTTTTATTTGATGCATTACAACCATACGTTATGCTGTCTCCCATCAGTACAATCCTTCTCATCTGTTTCCCTCCCTATCTCAAACAGAAACCCTATACAATCATTGTTTTATAGTTTTCATATATGATAGTATCACATTTTCGGAAGGATTTATCAATACCTTGCCCGCATTTCCATCCACGATCAGCATATCGCCATCTTTTATAAAATACCCTTCAGGCCCGACTCCTGAAACTGCAGGTATTTTTTTGCGCCTTGCAATAACACTGCAGCTTGATGTAGGCCCTCCATATATGGTTACTATACCTTTTATCACGGACGGATCCATTTTAAAAACATCACCGGCAGTCAAATCCTCAGCTACAATTATACAATCATCCTGTATATCTGGCCAGTCTTTAATATTCAATC
>CALCDS010000423.1 GCA_937900065.1 uncultured Clostridiaceae bacterium
GTTTACATTATACCATGCTTCCTTGAAATTGCATTATATAAGTTATCGAATATGCCTTTTTAATATAGGTTCTGTTAAAGCAAAGATAATATTATAGGGCCTCCATTATATCAGGAGGCCCTATAATATTATCTAAATCAACTAGTCTAATTCTATCGCACCCGTATTCAACGCATAATAGCGTCCTCTTTGCTTCATCAAATCATCGTGGTCGCCCCGCTCTATGATTTCGCCATGCTCCAGAACCATTATCGCATTGGAATCTCGAACAGTTGACAACCTGTGTGCTATCACGAATGTCGTCCTGCCTTCCATCAGCTTATCCATTCCTTCGGCAATCAATTTCTCTGTCCTCGTATCTACGGAAGATGTCGCCTCATCAAGTATCAGTATTATCGGGTCCGCAACAGCGGCCCTTGCTATTGAAAGCAGCTGGCGCTCGCCTTGCGATAAGTTTTGGCCGTCAGTCGTAAGCATCGTGTCATAACCATGAGGCAGATGTTTGATAAAGTAATGGGCATTGGCAAGCTTTGCTGCCTCAATTACTTCTTCATCCGTTGCGTCAAGTCTGCCGTATCTGATATTATCTGCGATCGTTCCCTCGAATAAATGGACATCCTGAAGCACTATGCTCATCGTACTCCTTAAATCCTGCTTTCTGATACGCCTTATATCGATTCCATCATAGAGTATGTTGCCGTCATCTATCTCATAAAATCTGTTCATAAGATTTGTAATAGTGGTCTTACCGGCACCTGTAGAACCCACGAAAGCAATTTTTTGACCTGGTTTTGCATAAAGATTGATCTTTTTGAGGACCTTCTGCCCAGAAATATATCCAAAATCCACATCCTTAAAAGTGATAAAACCTTTAAGCGGCACATACTCATATCCGTTGCCCTCTTTGGGAACCTTCCAGCAAGAACTTTTCTTTCCCGCGTCATCTTTTACAAGCATTACATCACCGCTATCGGTCTCCACTTCTTCATCCAGTATGTTAAAAATCCTTTCAGCACCGGCCAGCGCTGCGAACAATGTATTAAGCTGATTTGAAACCATTGTTATAGGTCTTGAAATCGTCCTTGTATACTGCAGGAATGAGGCTATATTGCCTACGCTCATGCTTTGTTTCATCACCAAAAACGCTCCAAACATGGACACGAGTGCATACAGCACATAGGATAAATTGCCCATGATCGGCATGAGCATGACACCATAAGTAGACGCTTGAGTGCTTGCCTTGCGCAGATCCTCATTTCTTTCGCTGAAATCATTGATGGCACGCTCTTCATAGTTGAACACCTTAACCACTTTCTGGCCTGACATTATCTCTTCTATATAACCATTCATGTCGGCCAATGCTCCCTGCTGGTAGCGAAAGTTCTTTGCGGATTTTCGTCCGATATATCTTACGGAAAAGAGCATCACCGCAAGCATAACAATCACAATCAAAGTGAGTGTCGGGCTTAAAATCAGCATCATGATAAAAGTGCCGACCACTGTTATAGTGGATATTACGATCTGGGATATGCTTTGCTCCAAGGATTGGTTGAGCATATCCACATCATTTGTAAATGTGGACATCAAATCGCCATGGCTGTGTACGTCAAAATATGAAATCGGCAGTTTTTCCATATGGGAAAACATGTCCTTACGGATCCTGTGGACCGTCTTTTGCGCCAGTTGTGCCATAAACAAATTTCCCAGATACTGTCCCGCCGAGACAAATATCACAAGCACTCCCATTATAAGAAGATACTTAATAAATGTCGTTTTATTATAACCTTTAACCAATGTATCGATAATTGGGCTTAACATACCGTTTGCTGCTATTTCCGCAACAGCACCAAGTATGATAAAGAATATTCCTCCAAAAAATAAACCCTTGCTGAATTTGAAATAGCCAAACAGCCTGATTATTGTCTTCTTTGGATTACTCGGGCGCAGCTGTCGATGCACATATTTATTTTTCATTCCAAAGCCACCCCTTTCTGCTGCGATTCATAAATTTCTCTATAGATTGGAGATTTTTTCATCAAAGTTTCATGGTCACCGAATGATTCTATCCTGCCTTCATGCATCACAAGTATCCTGCCTGCATGCTGAATAGTTGAAACCCTCTGTGAGATGATGATTTTAGTCACATTTTTCAATTCTTCTTTAAATGCATACTGTATCTTTGCATCAGTGGTCATATCTACAGCGCTTGTCGAATCGTCAAGTATTATAATTTTAGGGGATTTCATAAGAGCCCTTGCAATACTAAGTCTCTGCTTCTGGCCTCCTGAAAAATTATCTCCGCCCTGCTCGACCCTATGATCCAGTCCGTCATCGTATTTCGAAACAAACTCCCAGGCCTGTGCCTGCTTAAGCGCTTCTATGATTTGCTCATCTGAAGCGTTTTCATTTCCCCACTGCATGTTTTCACGAAGCGTGCCTGAAAACAATGTGTTCTTCTGCAGCACGAACGCCACTTGATTTCGCAATGCCTTGATATCATATTTTCTGACATCCGTGCCTCCAACAATGACCGAACCTTCGGTAACATCATATAGCCTTGGTATCAGCTGCACCAGCGTCGACTTGGATGATCCTGTTGAACCTATTATGCCGAGTATCTCGCCTGAGTTTATGCTAAAACTGATTCCATCTAGAACTTTATCCTTGCTGCCCGGATAAATAAAGCTTACATTATTGAAGCTGATGGAACCATCCTTTAATTTCTTGACAGGGTTTGCAACCTGCTTTATTTCCGATTTTGTATTCAATACCTCCAGAATCCTGCTTACAGATGCCGAACCACGCAGCAGCTGCATAAAATACATGGAAAGCATCATAAGCGCCATCATGATTTGAGTGATATAGGTTATAAAAGAAATCAACTCGCCTCCGCCCATGGTGCCTAAAACAACTTTCTGACCGCCAAACCACAGCACCGCAATGATCGTAGAATAGATTATTATATTCAATACAGGTATCAGAAATATGACAAATGAAATGGCTCTAAGAGCAGTATCCCTTAGGGCATCATTCCTCTCCTTAAATCTTTCCTCTTCCCTCTCCTGCCTGTTAAATGACTTTACAACCCTTATTCCCGTTAAGTTCTCTTGTATGATTGCATTCACCCTATCCACACGGGTTTGCATTTTCTTAAACAAAGGCCTTACTTTATACAGGATGAACGATATGATGATCGCGGTAAGAGGTACGGCGACCATAAACACCCTGGCAAGCGGTGCATTTATCGTGAATGCCATTATAAGCGCAAACAACATCATAAACGGTGCTCTTATAGCCATACGCAAACTCATCATCGTAACTTGGCCGATCGTGTTGCAATCGTTGGTAAGCCTTGTTATAAGCGATGAAACCGTAAACTGGTCAATATTTGCAAAAGAAAAATCCTGAACCTTCTTGAATGTTTCCTCCCTGATTTCTGCAGCAAATCCATATCCTGCCTTAGCGCCGAAATGGGAACTTATGATACCAAACGCCATACCCAATATTGCGGTTGCAATCATTATAAGTCCAAGTTTCACGATATAGTCGATATCCCTGTTTGCGATGCCTATATCCACTATACGCGACATAAGATAAGGTATAATTATATCAGCCATAACTTCCAAAATCATAAGTATGGGGCTTAAAATTGCATATACCTTATATTTTTTCATGAATTTCAATAACTTTTTCAAAATATGCCTCCTATTCTGCAGGGTCCTGTGAATCATTCTGATTGTTCATTTTATCGAGATTGATATTGATTTTTAACAGAAGATCATGCAGTTTCATTAGCTCCTCACATTCAAATCCTATAAACATACTTTTGCATATCTTGGGTAAATAATCCTTGTAATCATCTATCATAGTTTTGCCTCTTTTTGTTAAAACCAATCTGTTGTATCTCATATCCGATTCCAAAGGTATTTGCTCAATCATATCAAGTTTTAACAATCTCTTGACAGCACAGCTCATAGCCCCTTCAGTGAACCTCATCTTCCTGGCCAGTTCCTTTTGATTTGCTTCAGGGTTTTTATCTATAAAGATCGTAAGAAACAAAAGACCAAATGTTAATCCATATTCATCAATTTTAACCTGCATTATTTGAGTTATTCTTTGATAGGTTTTCTTAAGCTCGATTGCCACGTCGGTTTCAATCACACTGTCGCCTCCTAATACTTTAACGTTTAACTATTTAATGAACAATAGTTAAATGCTAAACTAATTTTGAGGCATTGTCAATATGCTTTTTTGAAACTGCCAACCGTCAATCACAGCAAAAAGATAAAGGCTCCCAGGCCAAAAAGTCCTGCAATGGGGGCAGGGACTTTGCTGCCTGGAAGTCCATTATTGCATTTACCTTTTAATCCTGTTATTGCTGTCCAGGCAAATGCTGTCTACAACCCTGTTTAGCAGCTTATCGTAAACCACGATGTTAAAACCGCTGCTGCCGCTTGAATATTCATGTCCGTTTATCATAATGCTGGGCATACTTGTGTCATCATTTGAAGTCGCATCACTCAATGAAATACCATCCTCAAGCGTAAAACTATACTTCAATCCGGTACTGCTTGATGTTTCAGAAACAACGCTGTTATTATTTATAACGGCAATATAGTTATCATCCATATCGCTTTGCCCGGCTTTCAACCCTATGTCTGTTAGACCTTTTTTCAAAAGCTTATTATCATTAAACAGAGTAAAATTGTTGCAGCTGACAGCCACAATATAATTTTTGTTTTTCAACATCGAAATATACTTTTTTATACTCTGCTCTTCAGTCAAATACAGTGCTGCTTCTGTCTGCGCATCTATATCATAATCCTCATTCCACTTTGAATATTTCGGATCATTGCGGTGGTCGGCCAGTTTGTAATTATCCTTCAGGAATTTCCCCAAATTTGTCGATACCTTTTGGGCACCCTGAACATTCATGTGCCCCATATTATACATATCCGTCTTAAAGTCAAAACCGATTTCATCAAACATGTTGTTGTAATTTATAAACGGGATGCCGTTTTCCTTTGAGATCTCAGCCACTTTGTTGAACATTTTTGCAGGTTCCTTGACCCAGTCGGTTGAACTTTCAGTTTCCGTATAATCATGCGGAGCATTCATAAACACCAGTTTGAACCCTTCCTTTTTTGAAAGGTCAATAAATTTGTACAGGTAGTCCTTTGTTTTAGGCGGAATATCCGAAGTTTCCGTCGTTGAAATATCTGATAAGCTGTCCTTGCCGTACATATCATGGCCGGCGCCGAATCCCTTCGTGAAGTAATCTGTAGAATCATCAGGCTTAAAGTCTTCCTGTTTTAAATCCTTCCACCTGTTGTGGTATTTATAAAATGGGAAAAAATAAGCTATCCACTGATTCGAAGGAGTACAATTTAAAATAGCTTCAAACTTATTTTCGGAAAACCTCATATTATCAAGTACATTTCTTATATATCCTTCATCCCCATATTTACCCGTCAGCCCTAAATAATATAGATCAACGACCACGACCGAGAATTTATGATTCTTTAAAGCTTCCTTCAATACATAATACGTTACATCTATGGTCTGTCCTCCGGTCGCATAATTCATGCTCGTTATTCCATACTCATTCCACAGCACATTTGGATCTATGCCGCTGTTCATATGGCTTGACCCCATTAAAGCTACGTCATATGCATTCCCGGTATGTTCATATAAACCTTGGATGAGCTTATAACGATGGCTTATCTTGACTGTAAATATGGGGCCTAAGTAAACTATTATAAGCATTATTATGAACAAAAAAATTGAGCCTTTAAAAATAGCTTTCTTTACCACAGGAGTTCCCCCTAAAAATGAGAATAAATAAACTGCTGATAGTCATATGCCGGTCCATATACGCCGAATGTAAGCAGCAACATGGCGCCTGCAATATATATGACCCATCTGAATAATATGTTTTGTTTCGATAATTCAACGCGCAGATTTTTGGTTCTCTGCAAGAAGTTTATAAACAAAATCACCATTATTCCTATCACAGACATTTGGAAATCTTTAGAGTCCAGACCCATTTCATAAAGGGAACCATCACTGAATATCCATGGGTTAAAATAAAACATGTTTTTAACCATCATTACAGCTTTTGTAAATGAATCGGCCCTGAAAAATATCCATGCAAAATCAACCAATATAAAGGTAACTATCACCTGAAATAGTTTGTAGCCGAATTGGTTGGTGTCAATTTTGAATCTATTGATAAATTTTGTCTTAACCGGCTTGAGCATATCTCCCGTTACCTGATAGATGCCGTGTAATCCTCCCCAAGCTACAAAATTCATCCCGGCACCATGCCACAGACCGCTTATCAGAAATGTCACCATTATATTGAAATAGTGCCTGACCTTGCTGCATCTGCTTCCCCCCAAGGGAATATATACATAATCCCTGAGCCAGTGGCTGAGCGTAATATGCCAGCGCCTCCAGAATTCTTTTATGGATTTTGCAAAATACGGACGCTCAAAGTTCATGGATAAATTGAATCCCATGACCTCTGCAGCACCCCTTGCTATATCCGTATATCCTGAAAAATCGCAATATATCTGGAATGTGAAAAATATGCTTGCTATAAAGATTTCAAATCCCTTATAGTTCTGGGGATAGTTGAATACCATATTGACAAGTATTGCCAATCTATCTGCAACAAATATCTTCTGAAAATATCCCCATGCCATTAAAAGCAGTCCGTCTTTCACCCTGTCGTAATCAAACGAATGAACCTCGTCAAACTGATGCATCAAATCCTTTGATCTTTCTATAGGGCCTGCCGTCAGTTTCGGGAAAAAAGATATAAACAGGGCATATTTGCCAAGATTTTTTTCAGCAGGGGCATCCCCTCTATAAACATCCACAATATAGCCTATGGCCTGGAACGTATAAAATGATATCCCGAGAGGCAATATAAGATTAAAAAATGGTGTGTTTATAGAAAAATCGAACCATGAAAACACCCTTTTTATACTGTAGAAAAAAAAGTCCAAATACTTGAACAAAAATAATATACCCAAGTTGATGGCAATGCTCAAAAAAGCATACAGCTTCTTTAGCTTTACCGATCTTTTTTTATCGCTTATATTATTGGCTTTTTCTATAAATAGTCCGCCCAAATATGTAATTATAGTCGACGCTGCAATCAATACCGTATATTTGACGCTCCAGCTCATATAGAAATAGTAACTGCTTATAAGAAGCCAGATCCATCTAAACTTTTGTGGTATCGCAAAATAAAGGACAGCGACAACAGGGAAAAAAAGCAAAAAACGCATTGAAGTAAATTCCAATCTATGTCCTCCTTTTCAGCCAAAATTTTATGTATCATCAAACAGTTAATATATTATATATTCGATTCTATTTTTTTCAATCAGCAACCCAGATAATTTTAGCAACATTTTTTATATTATTAAACATTTGCAACAGATGAATGTCAAATTTATTAATAAACTGTTAACAATAAATAGAAAACATATATTTATCAAAACCATGATGTTGATTTTTTGAGCATCCCGTTCGCACTTAGGATTGCTCAAAATCAACATCCATATTATAAACAGAGCCGTTTATTAAAGATAAGATCCGGTTTCGGTCAACATTTTATTCGCCTGAAACAGGCTTTCCAGCCTCAATCAACACTTTGCTGTCTATCATAAAGAAATTCAAAATAAGCATGGAAAAACCAGACCCTATAAGCAGCCATTCTATTTTAATATAATCGGCTACCGGGCCGTATACTATCATGGATAGCGGCATTGTGGAGCTTAATATCATATTCAAAACTCCAAATACCCTGCCTAAAAAATTTTGCTCGACTTTTTGCTGCAGCCAAACTATAAATGGAGTGTTAAACATCGGTGTGACCAATCCAATCAAAGCCATCAAAAAAAGATATATCCAGAAAACGGGTACGGCTCCAAGTCCAAAGGTGCAAATTGCGATTATAAAGTTTGAAAGCGCCATCGTGTGGATTTTGTTTTGAAAACCTCCCCATGAAGTCATTATGATCCCGCCAGCCATCATACCGACAGAATAGGCCACTTCGACAGCCGTCAAACGCCAGACATCGTCCCCAAAGCTGCGTGTAACCTGAAGCGGCGTTAAAAATGATAAAGGTGTAATCAATACATAATATATCGCGCAGAATATGAAAAGCGCTTTAACAAAACTATGACTATTTATATACTTTATGCCTTCACGCATATCTTCAAAATAGGTCATGCTCTGTTTCTCAACTGATCTTGCTTGAAACGGAACATGCAAAAACAAGAGCAGCAATAAAACCGCTATGGCTGCTGTAACAACATCAATGAAAAATATTGCCTCAATTGAGGCCATCGTCAAAAGTGCACCGCTTAACATTGGAGATAAAAGTAAAACCAGGGATTGTATGCTGCTGTTTACGGCATTGATCTTTGTCAATTTATCATCAGGCACCAGTTTGGGAATAAGAGCATTTATAGCAGGTATTTGAACCCCCGAACCAAACGCGCGTATGATCAATACAATAAAAATCAGCCATATCGAATCATATCCCATAAAAAACAGCACAGCCAATATAAATGTAGCCAATGCTATTAAAGAATCTGACACCATTATGAGAATTTTTCGGTTATACCGGTCAGCCCATACGCCTGCAAAAGGCGAAATAAAAAAAGTAGGCAGAAAACCACAGATAATCGAGATTGTCATCATCGTGCCCGATTTCGTTTTTAGTGTTATATACCATGTGATCGCATACTGAACCAACATAGATCCGAACAGTGATATCGTTTGACTCGCTAAAAAAAGCGTTATATTCTTTTTCCAATCTTTATTTATATCTATATCCAAAACATCCCCTCCAAAATTCCAGTCCTTGATAATATTTAAAGGTTGGATTTTATTATTTAATTGACTTTTTCTTGTAAACTTCTTATATATTTATTGTCATACCAT
>CALCDS010000424.1 GCA_937900065.1 uncultured Clostridiaceae bacterium
ATATTTCCTCGGCAACCATATGGGAATGGCCAGAACCAAAAGCATAAAACCTTCCTCCGTTTATACATGAATCGGCTATAAAATTTGCAGCTTTAAATATATTCGCATTTTCATTTTTCTTAAGTTTTTGCATTTTATTTATAACATAATCAATATATTCTTCACTAATCATAAGCTTTCTCTCCCTTCATTGATTCTATAAGGTATATAATTTTATTCACCAATTTTTCTCCCTCACCTGCAGCGAATTTGGATGATAGAGTCTCATATCCATCCTGGCTGTATGCTTCCATATCCGGTATATAGCCCGAATATCTATTGCTGTAGCAAGAAATTATTATCTTGTTTTCCTGGCATTTTTTCTTTAACATGATTCCTAAATTTGTAAATAGTTCTCCTGGAATATATACTATATAAATTTCATTTATCTGTAAAACCTTTATTTCAATATCTATTGTTTTTAAACTACCCAGGCTTTTAATCAGCTTAAAATTCTGTAAAGTTCCCTCATATATTGACTGATATACTCTTAGCTCCCCGCTACATAAACATTAAAAATTCATTATCTCCTTCATTAAGCTATCACATCTCAAGTAGCACTATTATGTTATGTATGCAAGAACGGAAACTCATAAAATCCGATTTTTAACTAAAGAATATATAAAAACTTTATAACTTTAAATATGTGCATACTATGTTTAAATATAGGAATCCTTCTCTATCTTATTTTTTTGTGTCAGAAATATAAAATTTATGAAGGTATTCCCAGGATAATGTAGAATTTATAGATTGGGTAATTTTTCATGTTATTGGACTTGAGCTATTATAAGTATTATCTTATAAAAGCAAAAATATATTTACGTCAAGGCAGGGATAAAAATGAGAATTACAGTTTATATGTCATCTGAGAAGCCGATAACTCTACCTATAAATTATAATTATATAATGCAGGCAGTAGTACTGAGGTGGCTCGGAGACGAATCATATCAGAAATTTGTACATGATACTGGTTATATCTACAAAAAAAGAAATTATAAACTTTATACATTTTCAAGACTTGAAGGAATATTCAAGCTCGATAAAGTTAAAAAAAGCATTACATTCCCTCAGGGTGCAAAGCTTACAATAGCTTCAGTTGATGAAAAATTTTTGAACTATCTTGTCAACAATATAATTTGCAAGGATAAATTTAAAATTTTAAATAATGAAGTATATATCGAAAAAATAGACTGCAGCGCAGACCATCCTACTTCACCTCTATACATACGTACAAAGTCTCCGATAGTCATATACAGCACATTTCAAACTCAAACTTCAAAAAAAACTTACTATTATAATCCATATGAGAAAGATTTTTCAGAAATGCTCCGCCAAAATTTAATAAGAAAATATAAAGCCTTACATGATATGGAACCTGAAGATTCAAATTTTACAATTGAAATAGCCGATGGAACTTGCCCAAAAGAAAGCGTGCTTATCTATAAGGGCACTGTTATAAGAGGCTGGAATGGCAAATTCTTGCTTAAAGGTTCAGATGCTCTTTTAACACTTGCCTATGATGCAGGACTTGGCTCCAAAAATTCCCAGGGCTTTGGCTGCATAGAAACCGTATAAAAGGAGGTGAAAAAATGCAAGAAGCAATAATGCAGTTAGGAGACGTACTTCTAAGGGAAAGCGATCTTCTCTCTAACATGATACAGAAGATAAACCCTATAAGAAAGGGAAAACAACTTCATGTGTTGAAATTCAATTTCCTTACAGAGGAATGCGAGCTTAAAATAGATGCAAATGAAGAAATGGATGAAAAATCTGCTGAAAAATATTTTTATATTGGATCTGCTGACGGCAACAACCTGCCTCAGTGGTATGTAACAAGCTCAAGCAGCAAGTACCATCTTACTGAAACGATAAACAATCTTTCAAAGACAGATCTTGGCGAGAAATTCAATAGAAAGGTAAAATCAATACTTGATAATTTTTATGTAAATCTTGGAAATAAGGTAAAAACCAAATATAGGTATGTACTTGATTTAAAAAAATTCGACTTATCTGATAGAAACATTGTGGATATTTTTTCTGAGTGTAAAACTGATAAGGAGATAGTACAAAAGGTTACAAAAGAATTCGAGGACCATATCAAAGAAAAATTCAATATAAAACCTGATGAAATAGGATTGTACACAATATTATTAGACAATATGCCTATTTGTAATTTTACCGAGTACAGGGAAGCAGTACTCAAGGAAAAAACCGGCGGCAAGCAGTCAAGCAAAAGTAAGAAAACTTCAAACTTGTACTGCAATATATGCGGCAGTTCTGATGATCTTTCCATTGAATTTCCCAAAACCAAGCTAAAGTTTTATACCACAAACCAGGTTATATTTGCAAGCAATCTAAAAGATTACGGAAAGAATATGGTCCTTTGCAAAAACTGCCTCAATAAAGTGATGGCCGGTGAAAACTATGTCATGAATTACTTAAGCACAAGGCTTGCGAGTTTCACTGTTTACTTGATACCTCATTTTGTATTCGATGCCGGATTTTCATCCAAAAGGCTTGGATATATTTCTTCAAACATAATCAATTCTTTCAACTCAATAAGCAACGCAAAAGCAATAGGCAGGATGGAAGACGCAATCCAAAATATGCTGGATGAAAGAGATGGAAATAATTATTTTACTATAAATATGTTATTCTACAGAGCCAGTCAGAAAGCTACTAAGGTACAAAGACTTATAAAGGATGTAAATCCTTTCATATTCAAAGAGATAAATAGTGCATTGAATTCATCCATAAGACTTGTAAATTCAGCGATGGGGTACGAATATAGAAAAAATTTCAAACTTGAAAATATCTATTACCTTACCCCTATAAGAATCAAAAAAGGAACAGCGACAGAATACAACAATTTGCTTGATATCTATGACTGCATCTTTACTAGAAGAAATATAAATAAAAACAATATAATTAAAAATCTACTCGAGGATGCCAAGATTGAATTTTATAGTGAAGAAGGCTTCAACATCAAAAGCAACAATCCTATAAATTATACAATACTTGACGGAAACATATACTTAAAATTTCTTGAACAGTTAGGATGTTTGAAAGGAGGAGAGAGTTTGGATACAAGCGAACTTAAAGTTAAAGATGACATTAAAAACTATATCAAAAAGATGTCATATGATGAGCAACAAACAGCAATGTTTTTACTTGGATATTTGATAGGAGAAATAGGCAATGTGCAGAGCAAAGGTTCTGATGAAAAACGGAAGCCTATTTTAAACAAGCTCAATTTTGCCGGAATTGACAAAGCCAAGATGATAAGGCTCTCATGCGACGTGTTCAATAAGTTGAACCAGGAAAAGATAAGGCAGTATAACGATGTTACCTATGGAGAGTTCAAAAGGCTGTTGGATCAGAACATCAATAACTGGAAATTGGATAAGCATGAGAATCTGTTCTATATATTATCAGGCTACAGCTATTCAACTACCAAATATATGACATATAAAAAAGTTAATGGAGGTGTAGATAATGAATAATAGTGAAATATTATACCTTTATGACGCACGCCTTGCAAACCCAAACGGAGATCCTGATGAAGAAAACAGGCCCAGGATGGATTATGAAAGAGACATAAATCTCGTTTCAGATTTAAGGCTTAAGCGATATATAAGAGATTACCTTGAATCCAAAGGATATTTATTATATGTAAGAAAACTTGATGGCAATCCCGTAAAACCTGAAGAAATAATAAAAAGGGTAAAGGATCAGTCTAAAGAAGGAGTACTCAATGAGTTTATAGATGTAAGACTTTTTGGAGCTACCATGCCTATAAAGGGAGACAATAGGACATTCATTGGTCCCGTACAGTTCAACTGGGGATATTCTTTAAATAAGGTGGAACTTCTTGAATCTTCGATAACGTCTCATTTTGCTACTATGGAAGGGAACAAGCAGGGTGCTATAGGTAAAGATTACAGAGTCAAGTATTCCTTTATTGCATTTTCTGGAGTTATAAGCGGAAAAAGAGCTGCAGAGACGAAACTCACGGAAGACGATATAAAGCTTTTGGACCAATCGATGAAATATGCCATACCTTCTCTTGCAACCAGAAGCAAGATAGGCCAATATCCGAGGCTTTATATGAGGGTCGAATACAATGACGACGAAACAATACTTGGAGATATGAGAGATTATATATGTTTGCATGAAAAGGTTGAAAGCATAAGGGATATATCTGAATGCAACATAGATATTACAAATATCGGAAAATTTTTAAGCTCAAATAAGGACAGAATTAAAACCATACATTATTTTGCAGATGAAAAGTTGGAACTTATATCAGGTAGTAGACCTGTAACTTTTGAGGAGGCATTTGATGATTTCAATATTTTAAAAATAAAGTAAGGTGAAATTGGCCATGGATATAATAATTTTTGATTTACGAGGCAGATTTGCTCACTTTAGAAAATTTTACACCAACTCTTCTTCTCTTTCATATGCCATTCCTCCAAGAACAGCTGTAATGGGCATTGTAGCGGCCATACTCGGTCTTCCACGGGATAGTTATTATGAACGTTTCTCTCGTGAAAAGATGTATATAGCAGTCAGAAAAATGAACAGCACGAGAAACATAATGCAGACTGTAAACTATATAAAGGCAACTGATGATAAAAGCGTCATGCTTCCAAAAGAACATACACAGATACCATTTGAAATTGTAACAGGAAAAAATGGCGTGACATATAGAATATATGTACATAATGAAGACAAAGAACTCATGAATGAACTAATGTACAGATGCATGAATAGGAAACCGTATTTTTCGCCATATCTCGGGGCTGCACCTTTTGGATGCAATATAAGCTTTATTGCCAGGACCAATGGTAAACTGCTGCAGGATTCAAACTATATAGAAATCTCTTCAGCTGCAAATACAAGCAATATAATGGACGGAGGACTTCAGATTGGAGAAGAAGATATAATGCTCTTAAAAGAGAAGATGCCCTCGGAAATACTTAATGACCGTGTGCTTACAAAAGCATCATCTTACCTCTTTGACAGCCATGGAAACTCTCTTAGGCTAAAACTTACGTGTGGATTTTACCATTTGAATTATGGTAAAACCTCGGAAAATATATTATTTATGTAGAGGTGAGCATATGGATTTCTATTCTCATCCTGGTAAATTACTAGTTGATCATCTAAAAAATGTTTATACCATATCTTCAGGATATGCAGATGAAGAATATCACAATCTGCTTGAGACAATCTGCATATCCCATGACTTTGGCAAATATACAACATATTTTCAGAATTATCTGTTCAATACGAGACATGTTAAAAATGACTATTCAAATCATGGTTTTATATCGGCCCTATTCGCTGCCAATGCTGCATTTAAGCAATTTGGGGAGAAAAATTTTCTCCCCTTACTTTCATACAGCATAGTACTTCACCATCACGGTTCGCTGCAAAATGTTTCTGATGATTTGCCGAGAAGGTTTAAATTTATCGACAGGGATTCGGATAATATTAACCTTATAAACAAGATAGACGTCGCGCATGTTCAAATTGAAGACATAAGAAAGAATTACGACACAGTATTTCATGATTTTGAATTATTGGGTTATGGTGACTATTTCAAAGATTTTTTCAGCTGTAATATAGAAGAGTTGCTGAAAAAGCTGAAAAGAATGCAATTAAGGTTTAATGAACAAGATGGCGGAGAAGAATTTTATTTTATGCATCAGGCTTTGTATTCAGCACTAATAGCAGCAGATAAGATTGATGCATCCAATACTATGCTACCCCATGAGAAATATACGAATTTTTCTTCTATGATGGCAGCTAAAGACAACAAATTCAAAGGTAGCAAAAACAATTTAAATGATATACGAAACAGCATATTCAACGATGTACAGAAATCAATCGTTGAATATGCTGGAAAAAGAATGTTTTCAATAACATCACCGACTGGTACTGGAAAAACATATACTGGATTTTTTGCTGCGTTAAAATTATCACAAATGCTTGGTGGAAATAAAAAAATAATATATTGCCTTCCATTTACGTCGATTATAGACCAGAATTTTTCTTCACTCCGTGAACTTCTTCAAACTATCGATAGTTTTAATAAACAGGAAAGCCAATATATAATAAAACATCATAACCTTTCAAATATAGATTATAAATCTCTTGATACAGAATATAAAAACACCCAGGCAGAAATACTTATTGAAAACTGGGACAGCGGAATTATAGTAACAACCTTTGTGCAACTTCTCGAAACCCTGATAGGGTCCAGAAATAGGATGCTCAAAAAATTTCATGCTTTCAGGAATTCCATAATACTGCTGGATGAAGTTCAGTCCATAGATATAGAGTACTTGAAACTAGTTGATAATGTTCTCCTAAACGCAGTGAAATACCTAAATTGCAGGATAATACTTATGACTGCCACAAAACCCCTTATACTGCCTCAGGCTACCGAACTTATCCCAGACTGCAAATATTATTTTTCAAAACTGTCCAGAACAAAGCTTATGCCAGTACTAAAAAAGATGGATACGGAAACATTCATGGAAAAGTTCTATGATAAAATCAAGGATAAATCTTGCCTTATAATATGCAATACTATAGGAGAATCCCTTGATATTTACAACAAATTTAAAACCACAGGAAGAGAAATATATTACCTTTCCACAAACCTTCTGCCTATCCATAGAAGCAAAAGAATAGAACATATAAAAGAAAGGCTGTCATCTAAAGCAAAGATAGTGCTTGTATCAACACAAGTGGTAGAAGCCGGGGTTGATATTGATTTTGACATGGTAATAAGGGATATCGCTCCACTTGATTCAATTATACAATCTGCAGGCAGATGTAACAGAAACGGCAGACTTCAGGAAAAAGGTCTAGTATATATAGTTACCCTTATAGACAATAAAGGAAGTTACTATGCAAATCACGTTTATGGTACAACACTTGTGAATTTAACCATGAGCCTTCTTAGTACAAAATCGCAAATAATTGAAGAAGAATACTATGACCTGATCAACAGATATTACATTGAAGTAAATAACTTAAAAAACCAGGATTTATCTCTAAAGTTGATAGACTCCATGAAAAATCTTAGGTTTAGTACTGATTCGGATAGCAATTTCATAGGTCTGGATAAATTTTCTCTTATTAAAAATAATCCTGACTATGTGGATGTTTTCTTCAGAATAGATGATACAGCTGAAAATATATACCAGCAATTCTTAAATATGCTATCGGAGAAAAACCACCAAAGGCAAAGGGAAATGTATCTGCAAATCAAGAATAAGTTCAGGGAATATACAATTTCAATTCCCCAAAAATACTATAAAAAATTTGAATTTAATAAGTTCAACAATACAGGCATATTAAACCTACCTTATGAAGGTTGTAGAGATTATTATAATGAAGAAACTGGATTTAAAAGGGATGCATCTGAAGATTTTATGTTCTTTTAGAGGTGTTTTATATGGATGTCGATGGTACGCTTATCTGGTATTACAATATATGTAAAAGAGAGGTTTGGCTCATGTCCAGAAATATCTTACCTGATGAACACAACGAAAACATAGACCTTGGCAGGTTCATACATGAGCAGACATATAAACGGAATGATAAGGAAATAAGCTTTGGCAATGTCAAGTTCGATGTATTGTTCCACAGTAGAGGTCAACTTACAATAGGGGAAACCAAAAAATCATCAAGGTACAGCGAAGCTTCAAAATGGCAACTTATGTATTATCTTAAAGTTCTTGAAGATAGCGGCA
>CALCDS010000425.1 GCA_937900065.1 uncultured Clostridiaceae bacterium
GCATCTATCTTATAAGCCCCTCGGTATACTTATGCAGTGTTATATAAACACCTCTGCACTAATATTTGTTGTGCATTAAAAATAAATCAATGCACCTCTTATTTTCACGACTGCATTTCTTTTCAAACTGTTTTGAATGCGCCCTATCCATCAAATCTGCGCTATGCATGATAAATATTGCAATGGGTCCGCTTATTTTTATATCCCAAGTAAAAAAAAGCAGCCATTTTTATATCCTCCAAATATTTTATAGCGCTGTTTCAAATTATCTTCTTTGTGTATACGGCTCAATCTTTAAGGACAAAATTATAATAGATCAACCATATGCTCAAAAAGGAGGACATAAAATGGCTATGGATACCATGAAATCAATAATAGATATAAATGATGAGCTTGCCCAGATAAATTTCAGCAGGTTCTTTAAACATCATTTCTTATATAATATGGATACTTCATATAAAAAACTTATATTCCTCTGCATAGGGACCGACCGCTCAACCGGAGACAGCTTAGGCCCAATCGTGGGATATAAGCTTTCAAATCTCAACTATGACAATATATCGGTTCTTGGGACGCTCGATGATCCCGTGCATGCCAAAAACCTCAGTGAAAAAATAATGGAAATAAAGAGATGCTATGCAAACCCGTTTATAGTGGCAGTTGATGCGTGCCTCGGCCGCAGCGACAGCATAGGCCACATCAACATATCAAACGGTCCTATATATCCCGGAGCAGGCGTAAACAAAAGCCTTACGCCAATAGGCAATATAAATATAACCGGGGTCGTGAACACCTGCGGTTACATGGAATATCTCGTATTGCAGAACACCAGGTTAAACCTTGTAATGAAGATGGCGGATATAATTACGGGCGGGATATTATATTGCATAGACGACATACATAAGATAATTTCCTCGCAGTGCATGTAAATGCTAAAACAATGTTCCGATAAAAACTATCATTATAATGCTGATATTTTGAGAAATCCAAGCGAGCGATGTGAACACTTTTAATAAGTTCTTGGCGAAATTGCCGAAGCGAATCCTAGAACTTTTGCTGATTTTGCGTAGTGAGTTTGCAAAAGTTCTTGATGAACAAGGCAAATAAGCCCTAGAACTTAAAAAGTGCGAACGGGCGAGCGGGATGCTCAAAATATCAATAGCTGTTTTAACAGAGCCTAATTTAAAATAGCCTAAAACAATGGGCTGTATGTCCTTTGCCTTATCATGCCTTCTATTTCAGATTGTGCCCTGCCGTCTCCGTTTATGAGGAATACTCCACCCTCATATTCCGTGAAAAGCGGAATATTGAGAAGTGCATGGTCGGTCCCGTAACTTGAATAGATCACCACATCCGAATCTTTATTATCCGAAAGTTTGTATACTTCATATCCTGAATCCTTAAGCCCTTCATATAATTCAACAAGCGAATCGTCGACACTTATAATCAAATGACCCACCTCCGTTTAAATTATTATTTTCAGGATGTGGGTCATTTTATACAAATATTTATGACGGCTTCTATTTTTTCCTCATTGCATCCATCAGCACGCGCTTTTCCTCATCGGAAAGGTCATACTTTGGAACGCCCTTGTCAACCGGTTTGGCATATGTTGCGCACTCTTCCCTGCCGTATATCCCCGTCAATATGACTCCGTCGTCATGAGCATCAAGCAGCGCTATCGAAAAGCTCAATGCCGCACTTCCGATGTCGTCGAAAGCCTTGTACCTTATCATGCTCGTTTTCTGAATGCATCTATCCAGCCTGTCGTCGATTTCCTTATATAATGATTCTATATCTTCAGCTTTGCCGACAGCCTTATTCACATTTTCCGAAAGCTCAACAAGAAGGCCTTCCATATTTTTATTCTTGCTGCCCCTCATAAATTTTCTATATCTTCTTGAGAGTTTGGATATGCTTACAGTGTTTATAAAAAGCATCAAAATACAGATTATAAGTACAAGCGCCATCCCGAGAATAATATAGATATCGTATTCCTTTATAAATGAAAATATAACTTCCATAGAGAAACTCCTTTCCAGCCTGAATGGTCCGTTATTTTGCAAAGTTAATATGATGTTGATATAATGTACAATTTCAAAGTTTAACTCTGTTTAACATAGGCGTTGATTTTCTGAGAATCTAGGCGAACTGGATGCTCAAAATCAATGCTATACTTTAACATAGCCTAAAGTTTATGTTAAACACTAGTGTCGTTTATCAGAGCCTGAATAAAAATAAATCGGAAGTTATCCATCAAACATCTTTATCCTCTCATTCAATTATTATTTCAAATTTGCTTAAATATGCATGCCTGTCTTGGATAAATATAGTGTTTATATAACACTGCATAAGTATACCGAGGGGCTTATAAGCCATATATGCCAAGGCATATCGCAAATTGTTTCACGTGAAACAATTTATGCTTTCAATATTTCAAGTATCCTTTCCAGGTCTTCTTGTGAATAATAATCAATCTGGATCGTACCTTTTCTTCTCTTAAAACTTATGCTCACTTTTGAGCCGAGCACATTTTCCATTCTTCTTTTAACTTCCTCCAAATACAGGTCAGGCTTTTTCACCTCAAGAGGATCTTTTATCACTGCAAGCATCTTCTTTTTTATAAACTTCTCGGTCTGACGTACATTAAGGTTTTCATCTATTACCTTCTTGGCTATTTCATATTGCAATTCTTTATCATCACCCACATTTGAGATTGCACGGGCATGGCCTTCGGAAAGAGTGCCTTCGGATATATACTGCTTTACCCTGTCGTCCAGGCTTGCCAGCCTCAATATATTTGCAATCGCAGACCTGCTTTTGCCGATCTTTTGTGCAATTTCCTCCTGGGTCAATTTGAATTCATCTATCAGTCTCTTGTATGCTTCAGCTTCTTCTATAGGATTTAAATCTTCCCTCTGCACATTTTCAATAAGGGATATCTCCATTATCTCCTGTTCGGTAAATTCCTTTGTTATCGCAGGTATTGTTTTAAGCCCGGCGATCCTTGCCGCCCTCCATCTTCTCTCTCCTGCTATAAGCCTATAGAAGTCGCCTTCTTTTTTTACAATTACAGGCTGAACGACCCCGTGTTCCTTTATTGAATCAGCAAGATCCCGCAACTTATCTTCATCAAACTTTCTTCTCGGCTGATCCTTGTTCGGCTCAATATCGTTTATATCGATTTCAGTTACTCCCTCATTGTTTTCAATGCCTATATCAGGTATCAGCGCTCCTAGGCCCCTACCAAGAGCAGGCTTTCTAGCTGTCAATTATATCACACCCTTTGCCCTGTATTTTTCATTTATCAAAAATTCTTTTGCCAATTCTTGATACGCTTCAGCGCCTCTGCATTTCGGATCATATGCCATTATCGGCTGGCCATAGCTTGGAGACTCGGCAAGCTTTATATTTCTCGGTATGATCGTATTATATACCTTCCCTTTAAAAAATTTTTTAACCTCGTCAAATACGGCTTCAGAAAGATTCGTACGGTTATCATACATGCACATGACAACGCCTTCTATTTCAAGATTCTGATTCAGGCTTTTTCTTACAAGCTGTATCGTATTTATAAGCTGTCCAACACCCTCAAGAGCATAAAATTCGCATTGTATCGGGATTATGACGCTGTCAACGGCTGCAAGCGCATTTACTGTAAGCAGTCCCAAAGAAGGCGGGCAGTCGATAAATATAAAATCAAAGTCATCCTCCAATGATTTTAAGGCTTCCTTTAATTTTATCTCCCTATTGTTTACACCTATCAGCTCTATTTCAGCTCCTGCAAGCTCCACAGTGGACGGCAATATGTAAAGATTTTTTACGGATGTTTTTTGAATGGCCGCTTTAGGATCGACTCCTTCAATTATCACATTGTATACAGACAATTCTATTTTGCTCTTGTCCATTCCGATACCGCTTGTTGTATTGCCCTGGGGATCAATGTCTATCGTCAATATCTTTTTCCCCCATGACGCCAAATATGAGCAAAGGTTTATATTTGTTGTTGTTTTTCCTACTCCGCCTTTTTGGTTGAATATAGCAATAGATTTGGCCATTTCTTCACCTCTTTTGTTTAGGCT
>CALCDS010000426.1 GCA_937900065.1 uncultured Clostridiaceae bacterium
AATAACAATGCCTCTGTCGATCTTACGAATATTATATTTCAATACAGTATCCTCCCAACTTTTCATTTAAGTCATGTTCTTTAACATAACCGTTTTTTATATGATATTCCACTCATGCTTCAAAGCAGATTTTTATAATGCATCAGCAGAAAATTTTTCAACTGTAGAAAAAATTTTTTACCTTTAAGCTGAAGTTAGGCAAAAAAACTTGCCTGAAAATGATGCGCAGATGCCACCACAATGGGAACATCTTTCGCCTTGGCTATGACAGCTATATTTTAAATTTTGGCCCTGTTAAACAGCCATATTGATTTTTTGAGTAATCCTAAGTGAGCGATATAAGCACTTTTGCTAAGTTCTTGGCGAAATTGCCAAAGTGAATCTTAGAACTTTTGTAACTTCACGAAATGAGTTGCAAAAGTTCTTGATGAACGAGAGCAATAAGCCTTAGAACTTAAAAAGTGTGAACAAGCGAACATGATGCTCAAAAAATCAACATTATACTTTAGCATAGCCTAAATTTTATACTATGCTAGTTATTATAACTCTATTGATATTATGCACACAATATTGTTCCTTAAGCTTTGCCTGTGTTTTGTCGCGATTTCAAAGATACAAGTATTGACCCATTCATTTTTCTAAATAATTTTACCAAAAATGTGAAGGAATAGTCATATATCTGTAGAATAAAACATAATATCCGCTTTATTGGAGGTAGTAAGAGTGAAAAATGTGGATGTTTTGTTTATCAACCCTTATTGGAGCAATCTTGGTGAAAGCATTGAGCATTTGGGATTCGGATATATGGCCGCTGTTTTAAGAAAGCACGGGTATAGCGTGTATATCGTCGATGCGCCTTTGAACGGATGGGACAACAAAGAGACTATCGAGAATATAAAGGAGTATTCTCCAACCATAATAGGGGTTTCAATACCTTTTCAGGAGGGAGCAGCCGACGCTTTGCAGCTTATTGAAATGCTTAGGCCCACTTTTAGCTGCCATATAACCGTTGGCGGAATATACCCGACATTTGAATATCAAGGTTTGCTCAACGATTATCCGCAAATCGATTCAATCGTTATGGGTGAAGGTGAAGAGACCATTGTGAGCCTGATTGACGCTTTAAAAAATGGAACTTCCTTATCAAATGTAGATGGGCTGGCAATCAGATCAAACGGCAGAGCAGTCACTACAGCAAAGCGGCATTTGGTAAACGATTTAGATAGTCTGCCGTTCCCTTCAAGAGATACATTAAATTCCGTTATAAAAAAATTTAATTTTGCTTCTTTAGTATCAAGCAGAGGTTGTTACGGAAGGTGCAGCTTTTGCAGTGTGGATGGTTTTTATTCCTCATTCGGGCCCAAATACAGGATCAGGAGCCCTGAAAATGTAGTTGACGAGATGGAGATGCTTCTTAAAAAATACGGTGTTCATAATTTTATGTTCAATGATGCAAATTTCATAGGAGGCTCTGGAAGGGGCGCTGACAGGGCATATGAGATAGGCCGTGAAATTTTAAAACGCAATATAAAATGCGAATTCAGGATACAATGCAGGGCAAATGATGTTGATAAAG
>CALCDS010000427.1 GCA_937900065.1 uncultured Clostridiaceae bacterium
ATGGGTAGCCGGAGGCGTGCTGAACTTGGTTCTGTTTTTATTGGGTGCAGGCCCTTACAGTTTTATAGCAATCATCATTGTAATATCAGTGATTCCTACAATATACTCGTATTTGATATACAGAAAGTTGATAAACAATAAATGAATTGAACACGATTTGTAGTCCTTAAAATATGCTGCGTAAATTGATTATAACTTTTTTATGGGATTTTATTTATCATGCATGTTTTATTGGAGGATTACAAATTATGAAAAATAATAGAAATTTTATATTGTTGTGTACTATTGCCTTAATGCAAGGTTTAGTTTTCTATGGACCTATAGCCACACTTTACCGTGAATCCAGGGGCATAGGCATTTATCAAATATTTATAATCGAATCAGTTTTTATGATACTTATGATTTTATTGGAGATACCCTGGGGTTGGTTTGCAGATAAATTCGGATATAGAAAAACATTATTTATTTCTTTTTTGCTGGATTTCATATCGAAAATAATATTTTATAAAGCTCATACTTTTATGGGATTTTTGCTTGAAAGGATAATGCTTTCTGCCGCAGTTTCAGGTGTTTCCGGATGTGATACTGCTCTTTTGTACTGCTCCGTTTCCAAGGAACAATCGGAAAAGGCTTTCAGCATATACAATGCATCTTCCATAGCCGGTTTTTTGATAGCAACCTTGTTATCTACATTTATCATAAGCAAATCAATGGATCTTGCAGTATGGCTCACTATCTTTCCTTATGGAATTGCAGTCATATTATCATTGTTTTTAAAAGATGCAACTTGCCATGATAAACAAAAGCAAGGCATTGTAAATGTTTTAAAGATTATGCTTAAAGAAAAAGAGATATTGATTTTTATATTTGCATCTGCCGTAATAACTGAGGTTTCCCATTCGATAACAGTGTTTTTAAATCAACTTCAATATAGAAGGGTTGGCATAAATGTAAGATACTATGGTTTAATATTGGCCCTGATACAGGCAGTTTCAATGCTTTCATCCCGGACATATAAACTCACTGAAAAGTATGGCGAGGACAGAGTATTGATTTGTACATTTTTTATGGTTGCCATATCAAGTCTTTTGTTGGCTTTTTTCAATACTCCTGTTTTAAGTGTTCTGCTTATAATGCTTATTAGTGTAAGCAGCTCCATTGTTCTGCCTATTTCTTACCATATACAAAATAAATCAATAAGCATAAAAAACAGGGCCACATGCTTGTCTGCTTATGCAATGTTTATGGATATAACATCTTCAATTGTCAACCTGATGATCGGTAAGGCTGCAGATATATCGCTGCAATTGTCATTTATAATATGTGGAGGCGTTTCAATTCTCGCTTTGTTATTAAACATATATTATTTTAGATTAAAAAAAATCATACAAAAGAGATAATAATATTAGGTGAGAATTTTATTACATCTTTGTTAAGCATAGCCTTGTTTTATAATTTCAAATGGATAATCAGTAGGATGGAGGTATTTATATGTTGAGCAAATTTGAAAATAAAAAGATAGTGATAATTACAAACAGCAAAGGCGCCGAATTGACAAGCATGAGACTCAAGGGAGACGATACGGAATATATTTGGCAGGCCGATGCAAATTATTGGGGAAGGCATGCTCCGGTTCTGTTCCCAATCGTAGGACGGCTCAAAGATAACAGATATATTTATGGAGGGAATACATACAAGCTTAACCAGCATGGCTTTGCGAGGGATAAAGATTTCGATATAATGGATAAATCCGATACAAGCATATTGTATGTATTAAAAAGCAACGCTGAAACCAAGGAAGTATATCCCTTTGATTTTGAGCTTAAAATTAAATATGAGATATGTGAAAACAGGGTCATGATAAGATATTATGTTTTAAATACAGGGCTTGAAGATATGTATTTTTCTATAGGCGCGCATCCGGGATTCAATTGTCCTTTACATGCAGATGAAAAATTGGAGGATTGCTATATAGAATTTGATAATCCTGAAACCATAAACACGTCTATTTTTAAGGAGGGCACGATCCTTGACATGAGACCTGCTTTTAAAAATACAAGCGTGATTTCTCTTTCAAAAGACCTGTTTAAGAATGACGCCATGATAATCCAAGGCATGAAATCAAAATCCATAAGCATAAAAAGTAAAAAAAGCAAGAGCTGTGTTTCGGTAGAGTGCGGAGGATTCCCATACCTTGGGATATGGTCAAATGCCAATGGAGGAAACTTCGTATGCATAGAGCCATGGTATGGCATTACAGACAGCTTTGCTTCCACTGGAAAGCTTGAAGAAAAAAAGGGAATACAAAAAATTTCCAAAGGACAGACTTTCAAGTGTGGATACAGCATAGAGATTGAATAGTCTGCGGAGGAAGATATGAAAATAGAACTGCCTGATGAAGTAAGATATATATTAGATAAACTAAAAGACAGGGGATATAAAGGTTATGCTGTCGGGGGATGTGTAAGAGACAGCATAATGGGAAGGCATCCATATGACTGGGACTTAACTACAGATGCCACGCCTTATGAAGTCATGGAAATATTTCACGGGTGTACCATAATCCCATCCGGCATAAAGCATGGAACAGTCACAATAATGCTGAATAAAAAGCATTTTGAAATAACAACTTTCCGAGTGGAAGGCAAGTACTCGGACTACAGGAGGCCTGATTGTGTCAGATATTCCCAAAGTATAGAGGAAGACCTATCTAGAAGGGACTTTACCATAAATGCTATGGCATATAACGAGTATGACGGATTGATAGACATATTCGGAGGTATTTTTGATATAGAGAACAAATTGATACGCTGCGTAGGTGACCCTTTATTAAGGTTTGGCGAGGACGGACTTAGGATGATGAGAGCTGTCAGGTTCTCATCTCAATTAGATTTTAAAATTGAAAAGCATACCCTAAATGCTATTTCATCCGAGTGCCATCTTATCTCCCATGTAAGCCCTGAAAGGATCAAGGACGAGTTAAACAGAACGCTCCTTTCCGATAATTTTGTTGGCATAACATATTTATTGTCAACTAAGCTGTTATTATATGTAATCTCGGATAGATTTAGGAAATATATAAATTGGGATTATTGTTTGAGAAGCGATATATGCATATTGGCGGCAAAATCCTTTGAAAATATGTACGGCAATTTGGACTTGAGATTATCGTTCTTCTTAAAATTCATATTAAAACCGGATATTATAGAAGATGAAAATCAAGGCTGTGATATGGCATGGGTATCTGAAGACATATTAAAAAGTCTAAGATATGATAGCAAAACAATATCAAATGTAAAAAGGCTTATATCGTACAGTGATTCCATCATACAGGAAAACAAGCCATCCATAAAGAAATTGCTTAAAGATATAGGACCCTGCGATTTTAAAAGGCTGCTTGCTTTAAAGGGAAGCCTTGCGCCGTTAGGCTGCAGAGGCTCGCTTTCCGAAGACCGGCTTAAAAATATAAGCGCGATGTATAAGGATATAATTGAAAACAATGAATGCTACAAGTTAAGCAGTCTTGCATTAAACGGAGAAGATTTAAAAAGGCTCGGAGTCAAGCAGGGAAGGGAAATAGGTAAAGTATTATCCAGACTTTTGGATGCGGTGATTGAAAACCCGCAGCTAAACAGCAGGGAAGAACTCATCAAGTATACAAAAAGAGGACACATCATTTAAAATGGATTTTAAATGATGTGTCCTCTTTTTGCGATAGCCTGCAAATTTTTCTATAAACAATCCTATATTATTTGGATTTTGTACAATACTAATATCGAATCATTGATTTCATTTCCGGCTTGAAGGTGTAATGCATGAATATTATTGAAGGAAAAGCATACAAGGATAAATATACTAAACTGCTTGTCAATAAGATTGGCAAAGGCTGCATTGCCGTAATAAGGCACTGGAGATTAGATATCACTGCGGCCCAGGAATTAAAGCATTGCAGTGTAAAGGCGATAATAAACTGTGAAATGCCGTCTGAAGGTTCGGGTATCTCTGAAGGCATGTGTTATGCTTTAAAAAGCGGGATAGGAATATACAATGTCTTAAATGGATCTTTTTTTGATGTTGTAAACGACGGTGACATTGTAAAGATAGATGGGAATCTTATATATATAAACGGAAGATACTGCACGAATTGTATTCCCGTTTCATTCAATGCTGCGAAATGCGAATACAGTCAAAGCGAAAAAAATAGCTTCATGCTAAATACAATCGATCATATGAGATCCGAACTCAAGTTTTTTCTTTGCAATACGGATTTGCCTGATATAAAGCTCGATATGAAAAACCGGGATGTACTCATAATCTCGAGGGGAAGGGGATACATAGAAGATTTTACGGCAGTGAAAAGCTTTGTCTTGGATAATAATCTGATTATAGTGGGGGTTGATGGAGGTGCAAATGCAGTTTTTGATGCAGGGATGGCGTGCGACATCATAATCGGTGATATGGACAGTGTCAGCGATAAAAGCTTGAAAAATTGCAGGGAGATACTCGTACACTCATATATGGATGGTTATGCTCCAGGCGTTATCAGGATGGAAAAGCTTGGAATCGGATATAGGCTGATAAGGGTAATGGGAACGTCTGAGGATGCGGCCATATTGATGTGCAAGCAAAAGGGGGCATCAACGATTTATCTGGTGGGAGGTCACATTGGAATAGAAGAATTCATGGAAAAGGGAAGAGACGGCATGGGAAGCACGGCAATATTGAGGATGCTCTATGGCTCGAGCATCATTGATTTAAAAGGAATAAGCCGTTTAATAAAATGTCCGAATATATGAATGGTAATAATTTTAAATACAATGTATGCGCAATCGTTCCGCTTTATAACGAGGCCGACATGGCAGGTAAGACCATAAATTCGCTGCTTGAGATAAATTCAATCAATAAGATTGTGGCTGTGGACGATGGTTCAACAGATTCAACATGGAAGATAATAAGCAGCATAGACAGCATAATAAAGTTAAAGCATCAAAAAAATATGGGAAAGGCTGAAGCGATAAAAGATGCTATAAAGATCTGCCCTGCCGACATATATGTGTTTGTGGACGGCGATATCGGAGAATCGGCAGTAAACATTTCTCATATAATAGATGAAGTCTTAAATGACAACTGCGATATGTGCATAGCAGGTTTTCATGAAAGCGATTTGGCCGGAGGGTTCGGACTTTTAAGGTCTTTTTCCAAATTTGCGGTGTATTTTTTTACAGGACGTCATTTTCCATGCCCTCTGTCCGGCCAGAGGGCTGTAAAATCAAAAGTGATACATGATCCGAGAGTAAGATTGTATCATGGATACGGACTGGAAACAGGAATGCTGATAGATTCGATACTTGCGGGGTACAGTATCGGTTTAAAATATGTTGATTTAAATCACAATGTCACATATAGAAACTTAAAAGGCTTTATGCACAGGGCAAAGCAGTTTGCAGATGTGGCAAGCGTATTTGTAAGCAAGCTGTTGGGGTGATAACATTGTTTATTATCATGTTGTTGGTTTTCAACTTATTTTCATCAATATTTATGTTGCCTCTCATCATTAATTTTATATCCAACAGCCTTAAGCATGTAAAAAATTATAGGGGAAAAACCATATGCAATTTTGGGGGCATTTTTTTCAGCCTAAACATTTTATGCATGTGCACAATATCCTATATGTACTTGACTCTGTTTCCAGAGGGGCATGGTTATAAAAATGAAATATTAATTATCCTGCTCGGAGTGCTTTCAGCTTCACTATCAGGATGTATCGACGATGATTCAGATGAAGAACCAAAAGGAATTACAGGACATGTGAAAAGCCTTTTTAAAGGTGAACTGACATCAGGGACCATCAAAGCATTCATTGGAGCACTATCTTCACTCATAATATCCTTTTCCAAAGGCTTTATGGGGCTGTATACATTTCTGGACTTTTTAATACTGTGCCTTATGCAAAACATAATAAACCTGATGGATTTAAGACCTTTAAGAGCCATAAAATCTTATATAATCCTTTCCTTGATAATAAGCATATTTGCCAACCTGAATTTTTTGTATACAGGCATGAATTCAGGGATCATCATCTCTCTGATTTTTTACTCTTTTTATGAGGCAAAGGAGATATGCATGATGGGAGATACAGGCTCGAACACGCTCGGCATGTTTTTAGGGCTCATGTCATTGAATTTAAAAAGCATATCATACAAAATAGTCATGCTTTTATTTTTAATATTCGTTCATGTTTACTCCGAGCACGCTTCCATAAGCGATTTTATAGAAAGAAATTCTCTGTTAAAAAAACTGGACATGATAGGCAGGAGGAAAAAATAGATTGATAAGAATCAGAAAAGCATTGGTAAAGTCCATAATAAGGCGCAAGGCAGGAGCAACCGTTGTGGAAGTGGAATATGACGGCAAAGTTCATAAAGCCATAAACTACGATAAACTATCCGGCAATATATCCAAGGGGGATATAGTATATTTAAACACAACGGCCACTTATTTGCATCTTGGAACTGGAGGATATGATTTTGTAATCATAAATGAAACAAGCGGAAACCATATTGAAATCAATGATTTTGACAATATGATGAAGCTGAAATACACTCCGTATCAGATAAACTGCCCTTATTGCATTGATGAAAGAGATTATGATATAGGCAGTTTAAAAGGCATGGTCGTTATAGTCGCTGAACTTCACAGCATGCTCTCTCCAACAGCGTGTACCATAAAATATATAATGAAAAATAAAAAGATAGCATACATAATGACCGACGGGGGCTGCCTTCCAATCAGTTTCAGCGACTGCATAGATGAGCTAAAATCAAAAGGGATAATTTCGTCAACTATAACATACGGGAATGCATTTGGAGGGGATCATGAAGCAGTCAACATATATGATGCCATAATAATGGCAAAATCAGTATCAGGCTGTGATGTTGCAATAGTATCCATGGGCCCCGGCTCTTTGGGTACAGGCACGAAATACGGCTTCAGCGGCATCGAACAAGGTCATATAATAGATTGCATAAACAATCTTAAAGCTGTGCCTGTGTTCATACCGCGCATAAGCTTTAAGGACAAAAGGAAAAGGCATTATGGGGTAAGCCACCATACCCTGACCGTGCTTTCAGATGCAGTATGTTCAAAAGCCAATGTCGTATTTCCAAACTTGGGACCTGAAAAGATGGATTACATAAAACGCCAAATAGAAGAGAGCGGAATTTCAAAAAAGCATAACATATTTTTCTGCGACCCGAGTATTGTATTTGAAGCTGTTAAGTTCTATAATGTTAATATTTCCACAATGGGAAGAGATATTTTAGATGACAGGGAATTTTTTATGGCATGCGGTGCTGCTGCAAAATATGCATCTTTATTGATGAGTCGAAACATTTAACTTTGAATTTTATATATTTTTCAACCGGAACATCGATACAGCATAATGATTTTAAAGACTTTACAAATTCGCTGTTTTTGCCGTAATAATATATTCCCTTATTGTCTATGATAAACATTTACACCACCTCTAAATTTGATATATTATATGCGGGTGTGATAAAAAATATACCTGGAGGTATTTTGGATGGATTACCGGGAAAAGACCATAGAAAGCAGGAAAGTTTTTAAAGGCAATATACTAAACCTTAGAATCGATAAAGTGCTTCTTCCGGACGGCAACATAGCTTCACGTGAAATAGTGGAGCATAACGGCGGGGTCGGGATCGTTGCAGTGAAGGATGGGAGCATACTTCTTGTGAGGCAGTATAGAAAACCAATAGAAAGCGTGATATTTGAGATACCGGCAGGAAAGCTTGAAGGTGATGAGGATCCACATGACTGTGCATTCAGGGAACTCGAAGAGGAAACCGGGTATATACCGGGAAAGGTAAAGCTTATAAATAAGGTATATCCTTCTCCCGGGTTTTCGAGTGAGAAGTTGTATATTTACCTGGCAGAGGATTTGAAGATCGGAAAAATACACAGGGATAAGGATGAGTTTATGGATTCCGACTTTTACAATATACCTGATGTGGTTGATATGATAAAGAATGGAATAATATCTGATGCCAAAACAATATGCGGCTTGCTGAGCTATACGCAAGGGCTTGTATAATTTTTTTATTCATATAGCCTCCCTTTAAAGCATAATATTCTTTATGACAGGTTTATGCAACTCGATTTTCATGAGCTTCCTGAAGGGAGGTATTCCATTGCCTAAATATAGCATGCGGGAAGGAATTTCTGCACATATAAAGTCTAACATGGGGTTATATTTCCTTGTGTTTGTTTTTTTGTCTTTAGGAATTGCTTCAGGAGCATTTACGGTACGGGCCCTAGACGATGTGCAAAGACAGGCGCTTATAAAATATATGCAAGGCTTTTTTCAGATACTGACAACTAACAGCGTCGATAGTATCGCGGTTTTAAAACAGTCCATAATAAATAATGTACAAACAATAGCTGTAATATGGATACTCGGTATAACGATAATAGGTATTCCCATATCGCTTTTCATAATTGGAGTAAGGGGCTTTATACTCGGGTTTACTGTAGGATTTTTGCTAAATGGACTCGGATGGCAGGGATTGTTTTTTACAGCGCTTGCTATACTTCCTCAAAACCTTATAATAATACCATGTCTTGCAGCTGTAGAGGTTACGTCGCTTAGCTTTTCACTGATGATAATACATAACCGCAGGGCAAAAAAGTGGACAAATAATTATTATCACAAGTTCTTGTCATATACCGTGATAATACTTATACTTTTTGCATTTTCAATCTGTGGGAGCCTTATAGAAGCGTATATTGTACCTGTTTTTATAAAGCTTATGTCGTCATACCTTACATTGTAACCTGGAAAGGCAAAATTGCCTTTATAAGCTTTATTGACTTCAAAATCATATAAAGTTTTTTATATCCATAAAATATGAATAAATATGGCAAATAATATAAAAAATACTAATACCCGATTAAATCAATGGGTGTAGAATAATCAAAAATGGTAGAAAGAAATAGATTGAAAAGATGAATTTTTTGGAGGACTTTTGAAAACCGTGTTGAAGTAATATATAAATTTGTTTTCCATGGTATTTTATACAAGCGAGGCCTTTAAAGCCAGTATAATTTTCCGAAGGGAAAAGCTTTATGACCAGTGATTTTATATGACATTATTAAAAGGAGATAAAGGTATGGAAAAACTACTCGAAGAATTCTTGTACGACCTAAAAGTCAATAGGGAGTTGAGCAAGAATACTTTGGAATCTTACGGAAGGGACCTTAGACAGTTCTATGAATACTCGAACTCAATCGGGGTATCCGTACTCAATGTAAACAAAACAGGCATAATAGCATACCTGATGTATCTTCAGAAAAAAGGCAAAGCAACTTCTTCAATATCAAGAAGCCTTGCTTCATTAAGGTCATTTTACCAGTTTTTAAGTTCCAACAAATATATAGATAAAAATCCTACCATGAACCTTGAATCTCCTAAGATTGAAAAAAAGCTTCCACAGATATTGACGGTAGAAGAAGTCGAACTTTTATTGAGCCAGCCCAATAAGGACGACCCAAAGGGAAGCCGGGACAGATGCATGCTTGAACTCTTGTATGCCACCGGGATAAGGGTCTCTGAACTTGTCGCTTTGACGATTTATGATATAAACCTTGATATGGGTTTTATAAAATGCAATGGCAAGGGAATGAAGGACAGGGTTATTCCAGTGGGAAGGATGGCACTAGAAGCTATGTCCGAATACATATATAAATACAGGATGATGTTATTAAGAGATAAAGATCAAAAATATTTATTTGTAAACTTTCATGGCAATCGTATGACCAGACAGGGATTCTGGAAGATAATAAAGCAATATGCAAAATCTGCGGGCATAAATAAAGAGATAACTCCACATACTTTAAGGCATTGCTTTGCAGCCCATCTTATACAAAATGGAGCCGATTTGAGATCTGTTCAGGAGATGCTTGGCCATTCGGATATATCCACAACCCAGGTATATGCGCAATTAAGCAAAAACAGGATAAAGGAAGTATATAAAAAAGCACATCCCAGGGCATAAGACGCAGTATCACATTCATGGGCCTATCGCTCATAATAAAGCCTGATATTACAGGTTTATTTTAGGAGGATTATATTGGAAAATATACTTCAGAAAATAAACGAAACTGCACAATTTATAAAAGACAGGGTGCCGTATCAGATGGATACCGGCATAATACTCGGTTCAGGACTTGGAGACTTTGCAGAATTGGTTGAATCCCCGATAGTTATCAAATATAAGGATCTGCCTAATTTTCCCGTATCGACAGTTGCAGGACATGCAGGAAGAATGGTGATGGGGAAAATAAGAGATACCATGGTAATGGTGATGCAGGGAAGATTCCATTTCTATGAAGGTTATACATTAGAAGAAGTAACATTTCCCATAAGGGTGATGAGTCTGCTTGGAATAAAGAAATTGTTGCTTACGAACGCTGCGGGAGGAATAAACACATCATTTGTCCCCGGGGACTTGATGGTCATAAAGGACCATATAAACCTTGGATGTGGAAATCCTCTTATAGGGAAAAACTTGGATTCGTTCGGTCCGAGGTTTCCGGACATGTCTAAGGTTTACAGCAAGAGGCTTATAGATAAATTAAAAGCTATATATGATAAAAACGATATAAGATTTGTATCCGGAGTTTATGCATGTCTTACAGGTCCAAGCTTTGAAACGCCTGCCGAAATCAGAATGCTTCGCATAATGGGGGCTGATGCGGTCGGCATGTCTACAGTACCCGAAGCCATAGTTGCCAGGCACTGCAATATGGAGATCTGCGGAATATCATGCATAACAAACATGGCTGCCGGCATACTCGATAAACCCTTGACCCATCAGGAAGTTATAGATACTTCAAATATGGTGAAGGACAAATTTGAGACTTGCTTAAGTGAACTTTTATAATCAGTCG
>CALCDS010000428.1 GCA_937900065.1 uncultured Clostridiaceae bacterium
GATAGCGGCCGGATATAAGGCTGTCTGCATACTTATAAACTGTTATATATACAGTTAATGTTGTATTTTCGCTACATTTTTGTTTTGGTTTACTTTAAACTTTCAAACATTTTTACATTTTTGAAGAACCGTCCCTTAAAGTAAAGTAAATGTTGATTTCGAGCATCCTCGCTTACCCGTTCACTTGGATTGCTCAAAATCAACATCTTTGTTAAACATAGCCAAAAGTTATTTTGCAGCACTCCCATATTTTTGAGATTTGCTGTTTTTTGATTTAGGAATTCAAGGCAAACCATATTATTATTTACAATATAGTTTTTCGTAATATTCCTTAACCATCCTTGCAGCCGAGAAATTTACGGTTGACATCTCTATGCTTTTTTGCATCATTTTGATCCATCTATCCCTGTCATTATAATAAGTCGGTATGACCTCGTTTATGAGCACATTGTAAAGCGAATCCGAATCCAAAGCGTCAAGATCGCCATACTGCACCCTCTCCCCTATCTGCCAGCCGTTGACCCCGTTTACACAGGCTTCGGCCCACCATCCGTCAAGCACGCTCAAGTTCAGCACGCCGTTCATTGCGGCTTTCATGCCTGACGTGCCACTCGCTTCCAAAGGCCTTACAGGGTTGTTCAGCCAAACGTCGCACCCGCGGGTCAAAATCTTGCCCACTCTCATATCATAGTCCTGTATGAATACCACGCTGTTTTCATATATTTTTGACATATGGTATAAATTCTCCACTATTCCTTTTCCCTCAAGATCATTGGGATGGGCTTTCCCTGAAAAAATTATCTGAAGCTTTTTATCCCTTAAGAGAGGTTCTATTACTTCCCTTTTCCTGAAAATAAGATTGCTCCTCTTATATGAGGCAGCCCTCCTTGCAAAACCGATGCAGAGCACATTTTCATCAAGGTCTATATTATTCCTGTCGTGGATCTCTTTTAACAGCTCCCGCTTGTTTTGCATGTGGGAATCCCAAAGTCCGTGTCCTTCCTTATAGGCCTTGATTATTCCTGCATCCTGCCATGTTCCGTTGTGAACTCCATTTGTTATGGATATTATATCGGAGCCGCCATTCACGCCGCTCCACATCTTCCTTGCGGTTTCTCCATGGAGCTTTGATACGGCATTTGCCCTCTTGGACAGCCTAAGGCCTGCAACTGTCATTGAAAACGGATCCCCGCCTATTTTAACCATCTGCTCATATGAAAGTCCGTCATATGCCCCCATGTATTGAAGCAGCCTGTGCTCGTGGGTTTCATTGCCGGCCATCACAGGTGTATGGGTTGTAAATACAATCTTGCTCCTGACAGATCGATATGCTTCATCAAACCCCATCTTATCATTTTGCATCTTTTCTCTTATGAGCTCGATCCCTGCAAACACCGGGTGGCTGTCATTGAAATGGTATATGTCAACATTTATCCCAAGCCTTCTAAGAGCTCTTATTCCCCCAATGCTAAGCACCATCTCCTGCGCGATTCTCTCTTCCTCAAACCATCCGTAAAGCTGTCCTGTTATGAATCTGTCCCTGTTCTCCAATAGATTGGTGTCGAGAAGATAAAGAGGGGCATTGCCGTATTTATCGCACAGCCATACCTTTATCTTCACATCCCTTTCTCTTATCCTTACATTTTCGATTATGCCCGTATCCTTTAAAAAATCATACCTGTACTCCGGGAAGCAGTCATATGACCTTCCGGACTCATCTATAAACTGCTTTGTATAGCCCTGCCTCCATAAGAGACCGATCCCAACCATCGGATAGCCCTCATCCTTTGCAGCTTTCAAGATGTCCCCGGATAAAATCCCCAGCCCTCCGGCATAAGTTTTTAAATCTTCATGAAGCCCAAATTCCATGCAAAAATACGCAATACGGGGAAGATTTGTTTTTTCCATATCATCATGACCTCCTATAGTTCATTGACTTTGTAATATACAG
>CALCDS010000429.1 GCA_937900065.1 uncultured Clostridiaceae bacterium
AGTCCAAAACCGCCGTTTATGGCTTTGCCTATGCCGACTCCGCCTCCATTGTGGAGCGATACAAGGCTCATGCCCCTTGCGGCATTGCCTGCAAAGCACTGTACGGCCATATCGGCCATCACATTGCTCCCATCCTTTATATTGGCTGTTTCCCTAAACGGAGAGTCTGTTCCGCTTACATCATGATGATCCCTGCCTATCATAACAGGACCTATCTCACCGTTTCTGACCATATCGTTAAACTTAAGGGCAATATTCATCCTGCCTTCGGCATCCTGATACAATATCCTGGCCTGGGTGCCGACCACAAGCTTATTCTTTTCAGCATCCCTTATCCATATGTAATTGTCCCTGTCCTGGCCCCTTCTATTTGGATCTATGCATCCCATAGCAGCCTTGTCAGTCTTTACAAGATCCTCATGGTTTCCGCTCAAGCATACCCACCTAAACGGGCCATATCCATAATCGAATAATTCGGGTCCCATTATATCCTCAACATATGACGGGAATATAAATCCATCCCTTTCATCGACCCCGTTTTTCGCAATCTCTTTGCAGCCTGCATCAAAAACAGACTTCATAAAACTGTTCCCATAGTCGAAAAAGTATGTTCCCCTTTCAACAAGTATCTTTATGAGCTGAAAATGACGTATAAGGGATTCATCAACCAATCTGCAAAACTTTTTCCTGTCAGTATTTAAAAGTTCGGTCCTCTCTTCAAACGTAATCCCTTGAGGGCAGTAGCCCCCGTCATATGGAGCATGGCAGGAAGTCTGATCAGACAGCAATTCTATTTTTATGTTTCTATGAACAGCATACTCAAGCAAGTCCACGATATTTCCATAGTATGCGATTGAAATAGTCTCCTTGCGCTTTAGATAATCATCCGCTGTGGCAAAAACTTTATCCAAATCACTGGATACCATGCTCACCCATCCTTGCTCATGCCGCGTCTTAATCCTTGAATAGTCAACCTCAGCGATTATTCCAACGCCCTTTGCTATCTCAACAGCCTTTGCCTGGGCGCCGCTCATTCCTCCAAGCCCCGAGGATACGAAAATATGGCCTCTTAAATCCTGGTCATGGCCTATGCCGAGTTTCTTTCTTCCAGCATTCAATATCGTATTGAATGTGCCATGTACTATTCCCTGAGGTCCGATATACATCCATCCTCCAGCCGTCATCTGCCCGTAATTGGCGACCCCCATCTGTTCCGCGATATGCCAGGAGTCATGGTTATCATACATCCCGACCATGAGTGCGTTCGTGATTATCACTCTCGGACTTTCAGGCCTTGATTTAAACAGGCCGAGAGGGTGGCCTGATTCTACAACAAGTGTTTGCTCATCGGTTAAAGCTTCAAGGTATTTTTTGATGAGCCTATACTGCATCCAGTTCTGACATACCTGGCCGGTTTCACCATATGTCACAAGCTCATATGGGTACAATGCCACATCAAAATCGAGGTTGTTGTCTATCATGACCTGGAAAGCTCTGCCCTCTATGCAGTTGCCTTTATACTCGCATATGGGTTTGCCCCATATGCGCCCTTCAGGCCTGAAACGATATCCATAGATCCTTCCTCTGGTACGAAGCTCATTTAAAAATTCGGGTGCCAGTTTTTCGTGCAGTTCTTCAGGTATATATCTAAGCGCATTTTTCAAAGCCACGATCGTCTGCTCTTTTGTAAGAGTAAACCCTCTGTCAGGAGCCCTTCTTATACCTTGAGCAAATTCAGGCATCTTGGGTAATTCACTTTCAAGCTTTATCTCCATAGCCTTAGAGATATCAATATTGCTTATCATTTATATACCCTCCTTTATAAGATCTTGACTATATTATCCATTCAAAGAAATAATAACAAAAAAATAGCCGCTGCGCTATAGCTTTCAACGCAACGGTCATTAAAATCGTATCTCTGCTCTAAAACAGGGCATCAAATATATTGGCT
>CALCDS010000430.1 GCA_937900065.1 uncultured Clostridiaceae bacterium
ATCATATATAACCATATTTTGATTTGGCAAGCATTAAAAATATCTCTATAATAAAATTAGTGGTATAAAATGTAAGTATAAATCAGCTTATTGATTCAAATGACTCCTTTATTCGGAGGTGCATCATGTATTATTACAGATATGATAATAGAACGTTGATTTCAGATAAAGCCTATCCCAACTTAGAGGAGATAAGTGAAGTTTGTGCATCCAATGAGAACGGAATGATATATGTATTAAAAAAGCTCGACTTTTCAAAATCTCCAAGAAGCTTTTGCATATCCGACCCTTCTTTGCTCTCCGGCGTAGGTGAAGGATTAAACCTTTTGATAAAAAAAGAATATGAGTCAAATATACCCGGCTGGATCTTGGATAAGATAAACGCGAGAAAAGTTATGGGTTTAAATATCGCATACCCTGGTTTTGAAAAAGCCTTTAATTTTAGTTTGCCTAAAGTATGGAAAATAAGCATAGTCGGTCTTGGAGATGTAGGAACAGCTCTTGCAGCAGGGTTAAGGCTGCTAGGCTCTCACAGGATATCGCAGATAGGATTGTACGACACTGACAGAGATAAAATAAAAAGGTCATACCTCGAATGCAGCCAGATACTTTCAGACGGCAAAGAAACTTATCCCGATATTGTCGAACTTGATTTCAATGATGTATTTGACTGCGACATGTTTGTATTTTGCGTATCTTCAGGTGTTCCCAAAATTGGAAGCGCCATAGAAGATGTAAGAGTGGCCCAACTTGAGGGGAACTCTAAAATAATAAAGCAGTATGCCAGAATGGCACGTGAAAACCATTTTAAAGGAATATTTGCGATAATGTCAGATCCTGTGGATATTCTTTGCAGTGTTGCACTTATGCATAGCAATAAAAATGAAAAAGGCATCATGGATTATCTGGGACTTGCACCTGAACAAATAAGAGGCTATGGACTCGGCGTAATGAATGCAAGAGCGGCATTTTATGCATTTCAGTCATCTAAAACATCACGTTATAATACTGAAGGAAGGGCATTTGGGCCCCACGGCAGCGGAGTCGTGATTGCCGACAGCATAGAAAATTATGATCATGAATTTTCTATGTATCTGACCGAAAAAGTAAAGCGTGCCAACTTGGAAGTACGCTCAACGGGTTTCAAACCTTATATTGCGCCTGCCTTATCCTCAGGCACCCTACCCATCATTTCTACGATAAATGGAGAATGGCATTACAGTGCTGCGTACATAAACGGTGTTTTCTGGGGGACAAGAAACAGACTTACAGAGTCAGGAACCGAATTTGAAAGATATGATATGCCTGACAGGCTTTACGGCAGGCTTAATGAGAGCTATGAAAATCTTAAATCTATCGTCGATAATATATAAGTAATTTTTTATTTCAGCTTATCCACAAAGTGCAGGAATTTTATAGTATCAGACTCTCCGCCAGGTTTTATATCAAAGCTCAATATATCTTTCATCTCTTTAGTTTCAATATCGAACTCAATTATCTTGGATTTACCTTCGTTTGACGAAGCAAAATAAAGCTTTTTGCCGTCGCTTGACCATGTCGATAGATATCCTCCCTCTGAAACCATTATCGTTGATTTTTTCATATCTATAACATGCACGGCTTTACTTCCGTTGTCGCCAACAGTTATAAATGCAATCATACTACTGTCAGGCGAAATATTTATGCTTCCCTTTTCTATGCTGAGTCCAGTCGTATAACGAATCCTATTTTGACCTTCCATATCCATAGCATATAAATCATATTTCCCTCTTTGAGCTTCATCGCTTAAGAAAAAA
>CALCDS010000431.1 GCA_937900065.1 uncultured Clostridiaceae bacterium
GGCATTACATCCCATGAGGCAGCCTGTGTTTCACTTCTTCCCTCTTTGCATGGTTGAAATTGGAAAGCTCCGCGAGATATCCCGTTATACGCCTTATCCTCGATATATCATCGCTTCCGCATATCGGGCAGTTCCCTTCGATAACGCCTGTATTGCCACATTTCCTGCACCTATCCACGGGAAAATTGATGGCCACATATCCCATATCGTTTTTCTCCATGCAATTTAAAATGCTGTACATCCCTTTAGTATTATCCAATGGAGCCTCCTTGAGCTCGACATATGATATATGCCCTCCGTTGCATAAATGGTGGAATTTTCCTTCTATCTCAATCTTTTTGAATATGGAGATAGGAAATTCAACAGGAACATGGAATGAATTCGTATACCATGCCTTGTCCGTAACACCTTTGACAATACCGAACTTCACCTTGTCCCTTTCCACGAACTTCTCGCAAAGCCCTTCAGCCGGAGTCGCAAGGAGTGAAAAGTTAAGATCATTATTTTCTGATGCCTCATCCACTTTTTTTCTTATAAACTTGACTATTTCATATCCTAAACTGTCGGCATCGCTGTCCTCTCCATGGTGGGAACCGACAAGAGAATAAAGTGCCTCTGCAAGGCCTATAAATCCGGTGCCAAGAGTGCCGTTTTTTATTGCATCACCCACAGTCTCACCATTTTTTAAATCCTTGCATCCCATCCACACTTCGCTCATAAGGAACGGAAAATCCTCCTTAATAAATGTCGACTGGTAAGCAAGCCTCTCAAGCAGCTGCTCTATTACAAGATCTGAATAATAATCAAGTTCTGTAAAAAAGGTTTTCAGCATATCATTATCTTTGAACTTTTCAGGTATGCATATGTCGTATTTCTTTGAAATCTCATTGAATTTAGCTTCTATTTCCTGATTATATTTTACATAAAATCTGGACTTCAATGCTATTCCCGGAAGGTTTATGGTAGTGAAGGAATCATTGCCCCTCTCCTCACATGTCTGATGTTCCTTATCTTTGTGCCTGTTCCATGTGACGATCGTCCTGCATCCCATCACGGGGACGTCCGTAGGAAAACCCTTAAATAAAGAGCAGTCTTCAAATACGTAATTGGGGAACAACCTTTTTGAGGAAACCTTTAAAGAATACATGAGAAGATCGTGATTTGCAGTCCCCTCCTCCCAGTTTATCCCTTTTCTAATTTTGAATATTATATTCGGGAACAATGCCTGTTCGCCTTTTCCCAATCCGTTTTCATAAGCTTTAAGTAGAGACTCAGTAACTATTCTTCCGTCTTTTGACGTGTCCGTACCCACATTGATGCTTGTAAACGGCACTTGGGCGCCTGCGCGGCTGTGCATGGAATTGAGGTTATGTACAAGAGACTCCATGGCCTGGAATGTCTCCTCCCTTGTATACTTATCTGCGATTTCATATATCTTTTCCATGTCCTCATCGATACCCAATGTTTCAAAGGTCCTGTCAAGCTGTCTTATCTGCCATTGCCTCTCCAAGCCAACATATTTAGCCATATCACGGTCAAAAAAGCCATAAGCCTGGCCCCCATGCTGATCGTTCTGATTTGCCTGGAATATGATGCAGGCTAATTGTGCGGCGGTTTTTATCCTCTTTGGGGGACGTATGAATCCATGGCCTGTATTAAACCCGTCATGCAGCAGCCGGCTGAGTTTTATGAAAGTGCATGTGGTGGTCCCTACGCCAAACCATGAATAATCGTGCGGATAAATATAATTATCATCCATGGCTTTTTTTACATCTTCAGCCGTGAGAAACGATTCCGAATAATCCCTGCTCGCAGTTTCCGCAATCTGCAAGAGCTTGCTTGATGGGCCGTTGCCCACATTTGCATTCTCCCTATCCGTTGCTTTGATTATATCCGATATCCTTTTATATACTCTCTCTTTCCTTTTTCTTTCAATGGATCTTTTGTTTCTGTATAATATGTACTTCTTTGAAATATCAAAAAATCCAAGATCAGATATCACCCTTTCGACTATATCCTGTACATGTTCCACTTGAACTGTCTTATTGCCTTCAAGCTGAAGCCTCCTTATAACCTCTTTAGTAATAGCATCAGCATTTTTTTTGCTTTCTTCTTTTTGGGGCATTTCCTTTTTAGCACAGTTTCCATCTGTAAAAGCTTTTAATACGGCATTATATATTTTTCTGCTGTCAAAATCTATTACTCTGCCATCTCTTTTAACAATATTTCTTATCAACAAAATTACCTCCTATTTTACGAGTCGACTGATTGGAGTTATTCCTCCATCACTATGGAACCATTTGAAAGATGAAGTATCCTCTGGTTCCAGGAGCCCCTGAATTTTTTCTTTGGGAATTTTTTGTCCTTTTCAAAAGGGCCGTCGACCAGAGTGTCTATATATTTTACAGCCT
>CALCDS010000432.1 GCA_937900065.1 uncultured Clostridiaceae bacterium
ACCCTGAGAGCCCTATGGCTGTCGATTTTGGCAAATCCAATATCTTCAAAAGGCAGTTTTCTAAGCTTCATGAGAGCATCATCAATCGATACCTTATCCTGCTTTACATCCTCAAGCAGCTTTTTAATGGAATCCGCATCCATAATATCACTTCCCATTTAGTACTTCATTCATGCTTCCCGTCCTATATCCATTTAAATCCAATGTGACATAATTAAAACCTATTGATCTCAATTTAGAAGCAACATCATCCATGATTTTTTCATCAAAAAATTTTTGCCTCTCTTCAGGCGCCACCTCAATCCTTGCGATATCACCATGGTGCCTTACCCTTACCTGTCTGAATCCCAAATCGAGCAGATATTGTTCGGCAGCATCTATCATATGAAGCTTTTTGCTTGTTATCTCCTGCCCATATGGTATCCTTGATGAAAGGCAGGCAAATGAAGGCTTGTTCCAAGTTGGAAGTCCCATCTTTTTAGACAATGCCCTTATATCATTTTTAGTAAACCCTGCCTCAAGAAGAGGGCTTCTGACGCCAAGCTCCCTTGCCGCCATCATTCCCGGACGGTAGTCTCCAGTATCATCTGCATTGGCACCGTCAACCACATTCTTAAAGCCCTTTTCATGTGCGATCTCAAGTATCTTGCTGAAAAGCTCCTTTTTGCAATAGTAACACCTGTTCTTGGGATTTTTATAAAATCCATCTATTTCGAGTTCCTCAGACTTTATGACCATATGATTTACATTAAGTTTCTTTGCAAATGCAACGGCTTCATTCATTTCCCTGTGGGGAAATGTAGATGAAGAAGCCGTAACAGCCATTATCCTGTCCTTTAAAACATCAGAACCTACTTGAAGCAGGAAAGTGCTGTCCACGCCCCCTGAAAAACAGACAATAACGCTTTTCATATCTTTCAATATATCTTTTAACATACTTAATTTTTCTTCTCTATCCACTCCTTGCACCTCCTTTTGAACATGTATCATATAAACCCTTCTCTTATTTCATTTTATATAAATCCGCCTTTAACCTGCAAAAAACATGCAAGCTTTAGCAATGCTATATATTGAATTTTTCTTTTTGCTTTAAAGCAGCAAAAAACAAAGATGTCTATACATACATCATAATTATATATGAGTTTATATCAAAATAACAAGTAAAAGAATAAGAGCACATATTTTTGAGCTGAACCCAAAAATATGTGCTCTTATCTCTTTTATTAGAAAATCTTCGTTATGGCCTATTTTTATATGATCTGTTTCTCTACACAGTGTTCTTTATGAATTAATACATTCCTTGCATTCCGCCGCCAGGTGCCGGTGGTGCTGGAGGATTCTTTTCAGGTATATCGGCTACAACCGCTTCAGTCGTCAAGAAGGTAGCTGCCACTGATGCGGCATTTTGCAATGCCGACCTGTTAACCTTTGTAGGATCCACTATTCCAGCTTTGACCATGTTCACATATTTTCCATTGAGTGCATCAAAGCCGACTCCCGGCTCGCTGTTTCTTATCTTTTCAATTATTACCGAACCTTCAAGGCCTGCATTTTCAGCTATCTGGCGAAGAGGTTCCTCCAAAGCCTTTCTTACTATTTCAATGCCTGTCTTTACATCCCCTTCTGCTTTTATAGCAGCAATTGCAGGGATTATGTTGATGTATGAAATGCCGCCGCCAGGAACGATCCCTTCCTGCACAGCAGCCTTTGTAGCTGAAAGTGCATCTTCGATCCTGAGCTTCTTCTCCTTAAGTTCAGTCTCTGTTGCAGCCCCTACATTTATAACAGCGACTCCTCCGGCAAGTTTAGCCAGTCTTTCTTGAAGTTTTTCCTTATCAAAATCAGATGTCGTCTCTTCTATCTGCTTTCTGATCTGGCTTATCCTGTCTTTTATAGCCGATTTATCTCCGCTTCCATTCTGGATGATAGTGTTTTCTTTATTTACCTTGACTTTTTCCGCTTTTCCAAGCATTTCGATCGTTGTATCCTTAAGCTCATAGCCCAAATCTCCTGAAACAACTGTTCCGCCTGTAAGTATCGCGATATCCTGGAGCATTTCCTTTCTCCTGTCGCCAAATCCCGGAGCCTTTACTGCAACGCATGTAAATGTTCCTCTTAATTTATTTACTATCAATGTTGCCAAAGCTTCGCCTTCAATATCTTCGGCAATTATGAGAAGTTTCTTGCCTTCCTGAACGATCTTTTCAAGTATTGGAAGCAAGTCCTGTATATTTGAAATCTTCTTGTCTGTTATGAGTATATATGGATCATCCAAAATAGCTTCCATCTTTTCGGTATCTGTCACCATGTATGAAGACACATATCCTCTGTCAAACTGCATGCCTTCAACAATCTTGTATTCGGTAAGCATTGTCTTGGATTCCTCAACGGTTATAACGCCGTCATTTCCTACTTGTTCCATAGTATCTGCAATCAGTTTTCCAGTTTCTTCGTCAGATGCTGAAATAGCTGCAACCCTTGCTATATCGTCTTTGCCGTTTATAGGTTTGCTTATTTTCTTTATCTCATCAACCGCAGCATCAACAGCTTTTTTTATTCCCGACCTTATAAGCATAGGATTTGCACCGGCAGCTACATTTTTTAAACCTTCCCTTATTATTGCCTGAGCCAGCAATGTTGCAGTAGTCGTTCCATCACCTGCTACATCGTTGGTTTTAGTAGCAACTTCTTTAACAAGCTGTGCACCCATATTTTCAAACGGATCTTCAAGTTCGATCTCTTTTGCAATTGTAACTCCATCATTTGTTATGAGAGGAGCTCCGAATTTTTTATCAAGTACTACATTTCTTCCTTTGGGTCCTAATGTAATCTTTACTGTATCGGCAAGTTTATCTACACCTTTTTGTAGTGCGCGCCTTGCTTCTTCTCCGTATTTTATCTGTTTTGCCATTTACTTTTACCTCCCTTATTGCTGATTTTATTCAACTATTCCTAATATATCGTCCTGTTTTAATATTGTGTACTCCTGGCCGTCAAGTTTGACTTCAGTTCCTGCATATTTGGAAAATATAACCTTGTCTCCGGCCTTCACCTGCATCGTCACTTCTTTGCCATCAACCACTCCTCCAGGTCCTACTGCAATAACTTCAGCCATTTGAGGTTTTTCCTTTGCAGATCCTGGAAGTACGATCCCGCTTTTTGTTGTTTCTTCTGCTTCAACTTTTTTGATAACTACTCTGTCACCTAAAGGTCTAATGTTCATACTAACCCTCCTTAATGTTATGTAAAGGTTTATTATATCTTATTCGATTTATTAGCACTCATGAGTCATGAGTGCTAATCACAAGTAATATATTAAATAATTGGTATAATATTAGCAAATTTCATAAATCATCTATAGTTAATGTATATTGGCGTTATAGGATATCACTCTGATTTATCAATAAATCATGTCTTTTTTCTCACCATATCTCATGTTTGCTGCTTATTACAAAATACAGCCTATGCTCTTGAAAGTATATCTACTTTTTTTACGCCTTTCATCTCCCTTATGCCGTTTAAAAGCTCCTCAAGGCTCCTGCTCATGCACAACGTTTCAATCGAGATGACGACAATAGCCATACCGTTCATCGGTATATTCTGGTTTATGGTGAGTATATTAGCCCCACTTTGTGCGATAGCGTCTATTATCCCTGAAAGTATGCCTGATTCATTTTGTAGATTCAGTGAAAACGTAACAATCTTTACTCTGCGGTTCTCATAAAATTCAAATATACTGTCCTTGTATTTGTAATATGTACTTCGGCTTATTCCTAATTTTTGGCATGCAGCATTTATGGATATCCTCATATCGGCCTCAAGAAGCTTTTTGACCTCGACAACCTTCTTGAACACCTTAGGCAGTACTGCTTCGTCTACAAGATAATATCTCATCTGTTTCACTTCATCCCACCCCGATATTTAAAATTCTATTATTTAAAGCCATGATTCCTATTATATACTCAAGATGTCTCCTACACGGTCCGTTATCCACAAACCTATCAGCGGCCGATGCACATAATTCATGAGATAATATTGATAGGTTGAAATAACCTTCGCCTGATAATATACGGTGCGATGAACAAAGTATTTCCGGTTGAAGGATTTCACCATGAAGCTCGGGAAATGCATTTGCATGCTTTACAACTAATTCATTATACCCTTTTGAGCACAACTTTGACAAGGAATGGGACACATCCATCCTATCATTGACAATAACGGATTCATGCCTTTCAAATATATCTGAGTATCCATATAGTTTAGATATGGCCTCAAGCTGCCATATATTATCCTTTTCATAAAATGAAGCCCTGCTGCTGCATATCATCTTAAAGGGTATAACCTTGTTATCATTATTAAGAATTCCTTCAAAAACTATAAAATCAGTATCGTAATCTTCAAAATAGCCTGAAGAGGACAGATCCTCTTGTATTTTACTGAGAATATCGGATTTTAATTTTTTATCAAGTTTCACAGTGCTTGTGTATGAATACATGGCACCTATTTTATTGGTGCCGAATACTTTAATCGAAGTCTTTGAATTTTTGCATATGATGAATACAAACTCGCGATCAAAATCCCTAACTTCAATAACAAGCTTAAAATCGCCAGCCCTTTCAAAATAGTGTGATATGCTATCGGATTGCTTTTCAAAAGAACCGTTGTTTATTGAAGGTATTGCCGGAGGAACATAAACAATCATGGAAGGGCTGACATCCATGCCTTCTATAATGTTTATCGCTTCTTGAGTCTCTTCAGATTCTAATTTCAGTTTTTTCCCGGACCTGGATTTAAAATAAATGGAATTGAAATATGATTTGGAATCAGGTTCTGAAATGCTTCCAATCTGATCATATTTAAGACTATCTGCATTTAAATTTGATATTTCAATTTCAAATGTATCAATATCATCGGCTTTAAGCATGATGATATCGTCAAATCCTTCGCTATATATGTGTTTTAATGAATCCTTAAATGCATCATATTGTTTGTATATAACTTTTTCAGGTACTTTTCTTTCTCTCTCTTTGTTCCTTGCCATAGAAACTTCAATTGGGACATCAAAAACAATAAGTATGGTATTGTAATCATAATGCCTTGCAAGCTTTAGCAGCTTTTTTCGCGCATCACGGGACAGTGCCGTTGAATCAGCCACGACCAACCTTGATGTTCTCATCCTCTTTTCAATTATCATATAAAAAATTTCGAAAGCATCCCTGGAAACTGCCATATTTGATTCGTCATCCGAAACCATTGCACGGCATTTGTCCGAGGATACTATTTCAGTCAGTTTAAAATTTTTAGCTGCAAAAGTCGATTTGCCGCATCCTGCCACACCGCACAGCACTACAATGCTCTTTTCGGGAATCTTCACCACTTTCACCCCTTAGGGACGGTTCTTCATTTTCTTCAATCAACTTCACCCAATCGAATCAAGCATGCCTACAATCCTGTCAAACGTGCTATCATCAGCCATCATTCTCTGTATAGCCTTGCTTATACCATATGTAACCGCTCCGCCGCATATGTTGCCGAACACTTTGCCGATTCTATCGTTGGTTTCTCCGCTTTTCATCCTTACTATGTACAAGCATTCGTTCCTGATATTTGAGTGCCTTTTATTATTCCTCATCAATATATCATCAGCAGGCAGTCTATAAAATGAGGCAACAGCGGAAATTATACTCCTTATGTTCAGCTTTTGTACATTTTTAATTTTTTTGCATGAATTTTTATTAACATCGTCTTTTAGCATCTTATCTATCGCATGATCATCGCTATCGTCGAGCATGTAACTTAGGTATCGCAATTTGGACGACTTCACATTTTTTGAAAAATAACCGAGTATAAACCCAGTGTCAAGTATTTTTAAATCGTCATATCCAAATGATGTGTATGCCCTGCAGCTGCTCCATATGTAATCGCTGCCATATGGTACCAGGCGTGCACGTTT
>CALCDS010000433.1 GCA_937900065.1 uncultured Clostridiaceae bacterium
AGGATGCTCAAAAATCAGCAGCCTGCCTTATCATGCTAAATATCTCTCTATCCTGTTTAGCCCCTCTTTTATATTTTCCATTGAAGTAGCATATGACAGCCTTATGTAATCATCGGCTCCAAACGCCTTCCCGGGAACGGCTGCAACCCTGACCTCATCAAGAAGCGCCTCGCAGAAAGAAACCGATCCATCTATATTTCTTCCATTTATATTTTTTCCCTTTATGCCGCTTATGTTTACAAAAACATAAAACGCACCCTCAGGCTTTCTGCAGTGCAGTCCATTTATGCTGTTGATCCTGTCAACCATGTATCCTCTTCTCTTTTCAAACTCGCGCCTCATAGCTTCAACCGCATCCTGGCTGCCTTCTATAGCCTCTATGCTTGCATATTGTGCGATCGAATTCGGGTTTGAGGTCTCATGGCTTTGAAGGTTTGACATCATCTTTGTGATGTCCTTCCTGGCTGCGGCATATCCAATCCTCCATCCCGTCATTGCATATGCCTTTGACACTCCATTTATCAAAATAGTTCTTTCCTTTATATCATCGCCAAGCGATGCAATGCTTACATGCTTGTTTCCATCATACATCAGCTTTTCATATATCTCATCAGATATTACGAATATATCTTTATCGATCGCAAATTCAGCTATAGCCTCGAGTTCTTTTTTTGAATATATCGTTCCTGTAGGATTGTTGGGACTGTTTAATATGATGGCCTTGGTCCTTGCTGTTACAGCTTTGTTCAATGCTTCCAGTGTATATCTAAATCCCTCGTTTTCATGTGTCTCGACAAAGACCGGTTTGGCATCTGCTATCTTTATAAGTTCAGGATAGCTCACCCAGTATGGCATCTGCAGTATCACTTCATCTCCTGGATTGCATATAGCCATTAGGGCATTGTGTATGGATTGCTTGGCGCCGTTTGATATGATTATCTGTGAAGGTTCATATTCAACGCCGTTATCGTTTTTGAGTTTTTTGCAGACACTGGATTTTAATTCAGGTATTCCAGGTACGGGAGTATATTTGGTATATCCCTTTTTTATCGCGGATATAGCTTCATTTCGTATGTTCTCAGGCGTATTGAAATCAGGCTCCCCGGCTCCGAACCCTATCACATCAATGCCTTCGCTTCTCATCTTTTTTGCCTTTGCATTGATCGCCAATGTCACCGAATCAGAAATCGCCATTACTTTTCTTGATAGTTCCACAATATCATCCCCCAATTAATATATTACATTAAAATATACAGCTTTTATATTCAATGAATGAAAATCAATCCACAGGCTTTAAAGGGCAGAAAACCTTTGCAAATGACTTTTCCCCATAGCCTTCAAATTGGACTGTTATCGTATCATCGTCCTCATCTATCACATAGCCCTCTCCGTATTTGGGATGGCTGACCTTTTGTTTGCAGACAACTTCCTTTTTCACTTCAATCTTGTCTTTTATTTCACGCCTAAGCTCTGAAAGCTTGCGGGCCCTGCTCTTTATATCATCGCTTACAATAAGATCATCAGGTATCATACCTATATATGGGCTTGGATTTGGCAATGCTCCAAAATCATCGGGATTTGAATGGTATGATATCTCAAGATAATCCTTTGCCCTTGTGATGCCTACAAAAAAAAGCCTCTTCTCCTCATCGTCATCGAACTTTCCTCCAAGAGGCATCACTCCAAGATTGGCACCGCTTATAAATACATATTTAAATTCAAGGCCTTTTGATGCATGAAGCGTCATAAGCTTGACCGAATCCGCCTTAGGATTTACAATTTGCTCTATCACCTGCCTGCCATAGAGCATTGCCGATGTCATCGCAGCCTTTATTCCATCGGCCGGCCTAATCTTATTTGTCTTTATATATTCTACCAATCCTTTTATGAATTTTAAAATAAAATCCCTATCCTCATCAAAATCTATCGATGTAGGGCAAAGGTATGAATCGATATCAAAATAATCATATATTTTTTTATCTAATCCTTCAACATCGTCAATATCGGATAACCATGAATTGAATCCCAGTATCTTTTTTACAAGTTTCAAAGAAGTATCGCCGCATCTTATGCATTCAAACGCCTGCTTTGGCGTAATCCCTATTCCATATTTTTTGTCGGACAACGCATATACAGCGCTTTCATAATCCTTGATATTCACAGATGCCTTTATCAACCTTACAAACCAGTAAAGAGGGGGTATATCCTTGAAATCTTTCTTCAAAGAAACCTCATATGGTATACTTTCATGCTTGAATACGTCCTCAAATACCTTTGAGTGCTTTTGCTTTCTATAGAGGATGCCTATCTCATTATAAGGGATGCCATCCTCCAGATGAAGTTTCTTTATCTTATTGCTAAGATATAAAGCTTCATTAAAAGAATTGAAATGCTTTTTTATGATTATGGCTGCGCCTTTTCCTCTTTTGGATTCAAGTTTTGTAGGGTCGTCTAAAAAAGCTTTGGCAGCTTTAAGTATGGTAGATGTTGAACGGTAATTTACAGGCAGTGTTTTCTCTACAGCATCATATCTTTCTTTGAATACTTTAAAAATATCCTGACGGCTTCCCCTCCAGGAATATATCGTCTGGTTTGGATCGCCTACGGCAAAAACAGAAGTGCCGTCCCCCATAAGCCCATCCACCATTTCAAGCTGGCTGCTGTCCGTATCCTGAAACTCGTCTATTATTATCCATGAAGGTTTGAAATATCCGTACCTGTCAAGCTCGCTGCAGCAATCTATAAGATCATCGAAATCCATCACATTTCGTTTTATCTTTTCGTCTTGATAGATTTGTATAAGCTCTTCAAGTTCATCCTCATGCTTCATGGCTCCATAAAGCCTCTTGCCCTGTCTGAATTCATCCAGCCTTTTCTCTATGTTGTTTTTATACTTTATGTTCAATCCCCGCTCTGCTATTATCCTCTCCAAAAGTTCCCTTTCTCCGTTTTCATCAAGTATTGAAAAATCCTTGCTATATCCAAGGCTCTCAACCGGAAGCACTGTCGACAGCAGAGCTTTCGCAACGCTGTGAAATGTTCCGAAATATTTCAAATCATCGAGACTTATATTACCGCCATCTGAGGATATCACCCTTTGTTTTATTTCCTCTGCAGCCTTGTTTGTGAACGTAAGGACCAACATCTCGGATAAATTTACCTTTTTTATATTGTACAAGTAAAGCACTTTATGAACAAGCACCGTCGTTTTGCCGCTCCCGACCCCTGCATTTAAAAGCAGTATCCTGTCTTCATTTACAACTGCTTCTTTTTGGTATCCGTTCAAATCTTTAAATGAATCATAAAAAGACGGTGCCGCCTGTTTTATATAATCATATCTATAATCCTCACTGCAAGAATCTTTGCCGCTTTTCATATAACGTGATGTTTCATCAGCCAATATATGCACCTACTTTACAAGGTCGTCATATCTCCTCATTATTTTTTCCCTGATATCGTCTGGCTGTTTTTCAATCACCTTAACGCCTATATCAAATGTCGGAGGAGTTTTTACATACCGATTTATAGTGTTCAATATTTTTTTGCGGTTGGAATTTTCCAATACCCATCTCTCATAGAACTTAAAATCAGTCACAAATATAAGGAGATTTCCTGATACTTCCACATTATTTATCGTGCTCAAAAAACTGTGAAGATATTCGGCCCTGTCGCTCAAGAACTTTACAAACTCTCCCCATCTTTTGGGAAGCTCCTCAAATTCAAATTTTTTCTCAACAACCACTTTATAAGGCGCCTCAACCTTTCTAACTTCCGGTGGTGCCTTCTGGGCTTCAAGGAGCGATTTTAAGCCCCATGCCACAAGCTTTTTATCCAGGTGATAATCTCCGACACATGCGGGACATCCATCCTCACAGTTGCATTTCATGACAAGGTTTATGGCATCTTCTATTATCTCATATCCGAAATCATATGCCTTTTCTGTAAATCCTAATCCTCCCGGATAAAGATCATATAAAAGTATGTGGGACTTCTTTACCTCTCCCGATTCATCCTTTGTATTGAATACCGTGCTCCCCATATCTTCCCTGGTTGCCATGGTCCTCATCATTGCAGCATTTAGAAGGCTGTGCTTCAAGCCGTTGTAATAATTGAAAAGCGTATATCCGTTATATACATCATCGACTTCCTCAGGCACGGTAAACCACATTCCCTCGGTTTCAAGCTCCTGGTACAGAGGAAGCGTTATCCTTTCAAAACCCAAGTTCTGATGGTTGTGGAATTGTATCATTTTATAGGCGGGTATGGCTTCCTTTACAAGCACATCGCCAAAATATTCCTTTGTCCTGTAGACCTCTTTGCTCTTTAATTCTCTCACCACGTTTACTTCAGTCTCAACAAAAGGCACTGTAAAATAGTTCATATCAACAGGCACTACCGAAGCGACTCTGTTTTCCAGATCCAGATTTTCCACGAGGTACTGCATACCATCATGCATGTATATTGCTTTTGGATATACTTCATGGAATGCAGTGGGCTCATCCATTTCGGTTATTATCGTTCCATCAGCTTTGTTCAAAACCTTATATGTATTATTGTTTATATTCCTCAAGTTGAAATCGCCTGATGGGAATTCATTCCCCACCCATGTAAATGTTCCCCTGTCGCCTTTGAGTTCTTTGGCATCAAGAAGCACAGGCACTATTTCACCCAAATCCGGAAATACGGCCGCATCATCCAATGTCAGAGGAAGCTCCGCAGCAGCCGACCTTACATGGGCAAGCTCGATGAACAGATTATTCTTGTCTATTACAGCATTCTCAACGCGACTGTCTAGGAGCCATTCCTTGTTTACCGCTATATACTGGTCGACAGGAGTAACGTCGAATATGAGTATGCCATAGCTTGCCTCTCCCCTTCTTCCGGCCCTTCCAAGCTGCTGCCAAAAAGATGCCTTTGTTCCCGGAAAGCCGCACATTATGGAAAGATCAAGCTTGCCTATATCAAGTCCAAGCTCCAATGCATTGGTCGATATGACCCCCATGAGTCTCCCGGACGACAGCCTATCTTCGATCTCTTTTCTCTCCTCAGGCGTATATCCTCCCCTGTATCCTGCAACAAGATGGGAAAGATCCTTTCCAAGCGAAGGTTTGTTTTCTATGTCGGTCAGCCTGTCTCTTACCTCCTTGAGCACTACCTCAACCTCTCTTCGACTTTTGCAGAATGTTATAAACCTGACTCCACCTTCGACCAGATCAGGTATCAATTCCGATGCTTCTTCTTCAGGACCTTTTTTGTACTGGGTATCCCTTACAAAAGGAGGCTGATAGAATATTATGTTCTTCTCACCCGAGGGCGAGCCGTCCTTGCATATATGTACAAATTTACCTGAACATATGCTTTCAGCGAGCTCCACAGGATTGGCAATGGTTGCCGAGCTCGCCAAAAATTGAGGGCTGCTTTTATAATACCTGCATATCCGGTTTAGCCTCCTCATTATGTTCGCCATATGGGAACCGAAAGCCCCCCTGTATGAATGAAGTTCATCTATCACTACGAATTTCAGCCTCGAAAATATATGGTTGAATCCGAAAAGAGAATGGTTTGGAAGAAACGATGAATTCAGCATTTCAGGATTTGTCAGTATTATATTGGCATTCTTTCTTATCCTTGCCCTCTCATTCGGAGGCGTGTCTCCGTCATATACGCCGGCCTGTATCCTTTTGGGCCCGAAATATTCAAGCATGGGCACCATATTTCTATATTGATCATGTGCAAGCGCCTTGGTAGGGTAAATAAATATCGCCCTGCTTGAAGGGTCATCCAGTATCTTCTGTACCACAGGCAGCAAAAATCCCAATGTCTTTCCGCTCGCAGTCGATGTGGTTATGATTACATTTTCGCCCTGTACAGCCCTTTTGAACATTTCACTCTGATGGCAGTACAGCTTTTCAATGCCCTGCCCTTTTAAAAACTCTATAATCTCCCCATTTAAACCTTCCGGAAAATCCGCATACAATGCCGCCCTTGCGGGTATCTTCTGGGTCCCTACTATTCTATTTTTAAATTTATCTAAATGAAGACCGTTCATTTTACATTACTCCTCCAGGGCATTTACTTCGGCTATGTTAAA
>CALCDS010000434.1 GCA_937900065.1 uncultured Clostridiaceae bacterium
TCTTCCCTAAGCTTCTTCTCAAGTTCTTTAAGCCTTCCCTTGCACTTTCTTACAACGATTCCATGGCCGTCATATATTGAAACACCTGCAGAATCATAACCTCTATATTCAAGCCTCTTCAACCCGTCAATCAGTATTGGGGCTGCCTGTTTACTTCCTATATATCCAACTATGCCGCACATAGTTATATTTCTCCTCTCAAATTTAAATGTCAACCAATTCAGTTTCACGCGTCCCTTTGTGCCGCCAGTTACCCAGCGGTTTTGTAGGACTTCTCACGGTGGTGATACACCGCAGGGCCATCCGCCGAAGATTCGATAAACCCTGTCCTCGTCAACTCGCAAAATGCAAGTCCAGGCGCTTCATAATTTGCATTTAACAGGCTCACCCCCTTATTTAGTTTTTGAAAACATTATTGATCAATCACCTCCTTTAAAATTTACTTGCATCTTTGCTCAATCAATGCAGCAAGATTTTTGGCAAGCACATTGAGTTCATCCTTGTTCTTGCCTTCAAGCATCACCCTTACAAGGGGTTCAGTACCTGACGGCCTTATAAGTACCCTGCCCACGCCATCCAATTTTTTCTCAATCCTCTTTATTTCAGATACTATCACTTCATCAGTGGTATACCCGCTCTTTTTGGAATTATCAACATGGGCATTGCAGAGCACCTGAGGCAGTTGCTCCATGATTGATGCCAATTTTGAAAGTTTCTCCTTTTTCTTTTCCATGATCCTAAGAAGTTGAAGTGCCGTAATAAGTCCATCCCCGGTTGTATTATACTCAAGGAATATTACATGGCCCGACTGTTCTCCGCCTATAACATAACCGTCCTTCAACATTTCTTCAAGCACATACCTGTCCCCGACCTTAGTCTTTATGGTCTCGATTCCCCTTGACTTCATCGCTATGTCAAGCCCAAGGTTGCTCATCACGGTTACAACCACGCCGTTGTTTTTTAGTCTTCCTTCAGCTTTCATCTCGCTTGCGCAAATTGCCATAACAAAGTCGCCGTTTACTATGTTGCCCTTTTCATCGACTGCTATCAATCTGTCGGCATCCCCGTCAAAGGCTAATCCTATGTCGCAACCGTTTTCAACCACAAATTTTTGAAGATGTTCAGGATGCGTTGAGCCGCAATTTTTATTTATGTTCTTTCCATCAGGATCATTGTAAACGGCCAGAACTTCCGCTCCAAGTTCGTTCAATAATCTCGGAGCCACCGAATATGACGCCCCTTGTGCGCAATCGACTGCAATCTTTAGGCCTTCAAGGTTCACATTTGTGGTTGACTTTAAAAAGTCTATATAATCACTAGATGCGGTATTAACCACGATTCTCCTGCCGAGTTTTTCACCTGTCGGTGAAGGAACCTCTTTGCAATCGGATTTTATGACTTCCTCGATTCGGTCTTCAACTTCATCAGGGAGCTTGTATCCGCTCTCGTTGAAGAACTTTATGCCGTTGTATTCGACAGGGTTGTGGGATGCTGAAATCACTATTCCTGCATCCGCCTTATATTTTCGGGTAAGGTATGCAACACCCGGAGTTGGTATTATCCCCACACATATTGCTTCCGCTCCTGCCGAACATATTCCGGCTACGATTGCACTCTCAAGCATATCCCCTGATATCCTTGTATCCATACCTACAACTATCCTCGGCTTATGAGCATTCTTGCTCAATGTATACGCCCCGGCGCGCCCAAGCTTGTATGCCAATTGTGCGGTAAGTTCACTATTTGCAACACCCCTGACGCCATCGGTGCCAAACATCCTTGACATTGATCATCACCTCTTCATCCATCTTTTATAGTTAGCAAACAATATTGATCTTTGCGCACCCTGTTCACATCGCTCACTTAGGATTGCTCAAAATCAACATCATACTTTAGCATAGCCTGATTTTAAAATCAGGCATCTATACATGTTGTGTTTTAAAGAACACAACATGTATAATAGCATAATACCCTTTTTAATTCAATTTTTAAAAAGCATAATATATTATATGTTGGATTCTTAAAAAATCCTCTTCTATATAAACGAACTTGAAGCGGATTTTGTTCGAAAGCACGATAAAAAAGCAGGCTTTCCATCATATATGGTCAGTCTGCTTTAAATATACTTTTTAAAAACCTGTTTATTTCATTGGAGCATAGGATTTCATTATCTGTTCAGAAACCTTTATCCCATCTACAGCTGCGGACACGATTCCGCCTGCATAACCTGCTCCTTCACCTGCCGGATAGAGCCCTGCTATATTAAGCGATTCATATGTCGTTTTATTCCTTTCTATCCTTACAGGAGATGAAGTCCTAGTCTCGACAGCAGTAAGAATTGCATCTTTTGAGCAAAAGCCTTTTATCTTGCCGTCAAAGGCCAGCAAGCCTTCTTTGATGACAGCGCACAATTCTTCAGGAAGACAATCGTTCAGATCGGCCAGGGTGTACCCACGCGTATATGTTGGTTTAACTCTTCCAACAGTTGAAGTGACCTTGTTATTTATAAAATCAACAGCCTTTTGTACTGGAGCTTTAAACTCCCCTTTGCCTAGATTATATGCTCTCTCTTCAAGCATCCTTTGAAACTCTATCCCTGCAAGCGGGCCCTCGCCTTTGAAATCTTCAGGCCTTACGCCGCATACAACGGCACTGTTGGCATTTTCCCCATCTCTTGCATACTCGCTCATGCCATTTGTAACCAGTCTTTTATCCTCAGATGCTGCCGCAACGACCACGCCTCCGGGGCACATGCAGAATGTATAGCACGGCCGGTTATATCTTTTGCTCTGGTATGCCAGAGTGTAAGTTGCAGCCCTAAGCTTTGGATGATTAGCAAATTTGCCGTACTGTGCCAAATCTATCATCCTCTGGTTATGCTCAATCCTGAATCCTACGGCAAATGCCTTGGAAGACAACATTGTCCCTTTCTTCATGAGCATCTCAAATGTATCCCTTGCACTATGGCCGAGGGCCAGCACAAGCACCTGACAGCTTATGTATTCATTGTCATTGATTGTTATGCCAACTATGGAACCGTCTTTTATCTTTATATCAGTAAGCTTTGACGAAAAGCGGACTTCTCCGCCCATGGCGGTTATTTTTTTTCTGATATTGGCTATAACGCTTTTCAGCATATCGGTACCTATATGCGGTTTGTAATCGTATGCTATCTCAGGAGGAGCTCCGCATCTTATAAACTCATCCAGCACGGTTTTGCATCTTTCATCTTTTATCCTTGTGGTAAGCTTGCCGTCCGAAAACGTACCGGCTCCCCCTTCTCCAAACTGTACATTGCATTCGGGGTCAAAATCTCCGTCCCTCCAAAAGCTTTTTACTATCTTGGACCTTTCTTCAACCGATTTTCCTCTCTCGTATATTACAGGATTGTATCCGTTTTTGGCCAAAATTAGACCGGCAAATAATCCTGCCGGTCCGCTTCCTATTATAATGGGCCTGTCCGGTAGCCTCTCGGTCCCGTATTCTATCTTTAAGCCGGCCCTAGGCTTGCTTAAAATCACATCGGCGTCATGCAGCTTTTCTACAAATGCGCTCTCATCATCATCTATTGAAAGTTCAACCGAATATATGAAATCTATTCTGCTTTTGCGCCTGGCGTCTATTGATTCTTTGACTATTTTGAAATCCTTTATATCGTCCAAATCTACGCTTATTTTCCGAGATGTTAAATATTTCAGGGAATCGATCTCTTCAAGAGGAACCCTGATATTGTTTATTCTTATCGTCATCTGCTACCCCTGCTTCTTTGTGATTCTGATCTTTATCTTTTGCGGGCTGACTCCCACAAGCTCGGCACTTGGAGGATAGGTTATGCTTGGCGAAAATTCATACTCGCCGTCCTCAGTCGGAGCGCCTGCAAGATCAACCACTGCAGTTATATTCCCCGCAGCTATATTGTTCAAATTTCCTTCCTGGCCTGATAAAGTCACATTTATAGTATTTGTCAACACCTCGGCTTTTAATCCATCAGGCAGGTTCAAATGGGTAACCTGCACACTGAATGTTTTAGTTGTCGTGGTTTCAACATTTACATCGACCGTTACAACTCCCTGAGGATTGTTAAGAAGAGTCACTCCATCAGGTATTATGAGCTTTACCTGCTTTTTCGTGCTTTCGGTTATATCTCCCAGATTTATAGGGACCGTATCGATGGATTGTATGGAGCTTATGATATCATCGCTTCCGGTTATCGATACTTTTGAAGGAGACGCCGTAATATTCCCTTTCAAGGTCACGCCATGAGGGAGCTTGCCTACTGTTTGCACATTTACAGACACATCCTTAGCCTTTTTTATTGGCACAGATATATCCACCTTTTGAGGATTGCACTCTATATTCCGGTTAGAAATCGGCGTGCCTTTGCTGTCAAGTATCTGCACCGGCATCGAAACCTGCAAGTCCGACGTGGCTTTGCTTGCATCAACCTTTGCTACAACCGATTTCACGCTTCCAATATATGATGCAGCGCCACTTAGAGTCACAACCTGAGGTTTTACCGTATACTGCTGCGCAGCATAGCTTTTATCCTCTGGAGGGGTAACCTGTACACTTACTCCAAAATCTTTTTCAACCAATTCTTCAAGCGTAACATTGATAAATAACGGCTGGTTGTCAGGTATCTCAATATTGGCAGGTTTATCCTTTACTTCAACCAATACAGGATTGATTCCCTTTCCAAGATTTGCTCCGGCAAGGTTGGCCTCCAGTTTGATGTCTTCAGTCCTTAGAAGCTGCAAGTCCCTTCTCCTGCCTCTTACATTAAGATTTACCCTATAATTGTTTCTGTCACCGACCAGCACCAATCTGGACTGGGACAATGAATCCACATTTATAAGGGTCACAGGTATATTGCTTATTTCCCATGTTTCAACCGGATTGTCTTCGGTTGATGCAAAAACCCACAACAATAATGCTATTATCACCGCAAAAATTCTGAGAGCAATATCCTTTATTTTTGTTTGCCCCACATTTTCACCCTCTTCCAGATTGTGGTCTTTTTATTAAGCTTCTGCTTCATAACCCTTGTGAGTATGTCTTTAAGCCTTTCGGCATTATAATTTCTGGTAAGCTTTCCGTTTATGGCAAGTGATATATTTCCTGTCTCTTCAGACACTACAACGACTAAAGCATCCGAATTCTCGGACATACCAAGTGCGGCTCTGTGCCTTGTGCCAAGCTTTTTATTGGTTTCATAGTTTTCAGTCAGCGGAAGAAAGCACGCTGCAGCCGCGATTCTATTATTCCTTATGATTACGGCGCCATCATGTAGCGGAGTATTTACAACAAAAATGTTTTCAAGGAGCTGGGATGTCAGCACAGCATCAAGCTTTATGCCTGCCTGAACATAATCATTCAAACCCGTTTCCTGCTCAATCACTATCAGAGCACCCGTTTTTGTAGAGGACAGGTTGCATACTGCTTCAACTATTTGTTTGGTAGCATTGTCCACTTCCTCTTCGGTAATCATCAGTGATTTTGTAAAAAATCTGCTTCTTCCCAAATGTTCCAAAGCGCGTCTCAATTCGGGCTGGAATATTATAATGAGTGCAATCACACCTATCTGTATGGCGCTTTTAATCAGCCAATAAAGTGTAACAAGCCCCACACGATCGCTTACTATCATTATTACTATTATAAGTGCAATCCCTTTTACGAGCATTTCGGCTCTGGTTTCCTTGATAAGCATGAATATCTTGTAGATGATATAACTTACTATCAAAATGTCTATTACATTTATTATTGTTATATGCTTTAGCAGATTCCAGATTCCTGATATCGATTCTATCACACCCGATCACCCCTTGCGTCAGTACTACTTATAATTATACACCAAATTTTTATCAGGTAGTATAAAGTATTGCTTTTTATTAATTCCATAATTTACTATAAACAGTAACTTCTGCTACTCGCGTAAAGTGAGTTCGCAAAAGTTCCCGACGAATCTTGGCATAGTCTTAGAATTTAAAAAGATACATCACTTAAACATTAAATTCTCTGCTTGCAGAATACAGTCTCTTTTAAGCAAAGGCTTCATTGATTTTTATTTTTGAAATGCCTTTGCTATAATTTGCTATAAAATGTGGCAGGCAAGCAGGATACTCAAAAAATCAACATCTTTGTTTAACATAGTCTAAATTTATTTTCCATTTAAAAGGATTTTTGTATCAGATCGTAGAATGTAATAGAAAAATATATGGTTGGATGTCCATTTTAGGTAAGAGAATTTTTCTACAGCCGAAAAATTTTCTACTGATGCGTTATAATGTTGATTCTTTGAGCAATCCAAGCGAGCGATGTGAGCACTTTTGCTAAGTTCTTGGCGAAATTGCCGAAGCGAATCCTAGAACTTTTGCAGACTTCGTGAAACGAGTTGCAAAAGTTCTCGATGAACGAGAGCAATAAGCCTTAGAACTTAAAAAGTGTGAACAGGCGAGCAGGATGCTCAAAATCAACATATTTGTTAAACATAGCCTGAATGAAAAATTGCAGCTATAAACAAAATTATATTATGGTAGGTGAATATTGTGATATGTGATAAATGTCACAGACCTTTAAACAGCACGGTTAGGGTTTGTCCATATTGTGGAGAAATAGTGCGAAGCAAAGATGCTTCTCGTGCACAAAATAGTTCCCATATTCATGATCATGAAAACAAAAATCTTAAGACTTTCATTAAAATCTCTCTTGTGGTTATATTGTTAATTGGAGCAGGGATCGCTGCTGCATACTATGCTTACTCTTATTTTATAGGAAATTCCACAAAAGAATATGCAGGTTCGATATCGAAAATAAATGCCCAGATAAATAGTGCAAATGACGGCATGGCGGAAATATTAAGAAAGGATGACAATGACTTTCCGGTTTCCGATATAATATCCAAGATACCTGAAACCAAAAAAAGCCTTGATAAGGCTGCGGAAAATTTAGGAAATATCAGTGCGCCTTCTAAATATTCGGCTTCCCACAACAAGCTAAAACAGGCGTTGGAGCTTAACAATATGATATACACCCAGCTTGAGGATGTATTAAGCTCGCCTGCATCTTCCGATATTCAAAAAAATGAGGAACAGCTTTATAAATATATTGAGCAGTGTTCGGATACATATTCAAGTGTGAAGATGGAGAACAATTCCTTCGCGCTTCCTGAAGATATAACATCAATATCTTCAAAATTAGGCCCCTGGGTAAAACAGCAGCAGAATAAATATGCCAAAGTGTCTGAATTGATGTCCTCATTTTCAAAATACTTCGAGGAAATTTCAAAAACTCTTCTAAATTATGAAAATTCGAAAGTTGACATAACCCAAGCTCTGAAAAAATCTCGTTTTGATAAGACTTCCTGGGACGAGCTTCTTTCACTGATTGCCAAAAATGAAAAATCGATCGGCGATATAAAGGCAAGCTATATAAAAATACATGCCCCATCAGAGCTGAGAAATTTCAATAACAGATTCAGCTCGATACTTGACAGCAGCCTGGATTATTACAGCAAATTGAAACAGGCCGTAGTCACAGATATGAACTTTGATGAAGAAGAGGAGCCAGATGCAGAGCAGGTTGATAAAAAAATAAATGAAATCGATGCAATGTATGAAGAAGCTGAAAAGATGAATTCTTCCATAACTTCGGATTATAGAAAGTTTACTCAAGACATCGAAAGCGAAAAGAGCAAATATATGAATCCCGAATATATAGAAAAGATCATGGAAAAGCAATAGGAAGAAATCTCAACATATTTTAAGATGAGTTGTGTTAACAAAGGTATCGATTTTTTGAGCAATCCAAGCGGGATGCTCAAAACCAGAATCATACTTTGGCAAAACTTAACTGTTATCAAAATATGCTAAACCTTCATATTATATATGGACGCATTTATTTCATGCCAATGCTATTTACATATTATTTATCAAGGAGGATTTCAGATGTATTATGGCATGGGTCCATATACCGGCCAGACCACCATGGCAATGCAGCCTGAACTTATAAACCTCATTTTGGAAGCTATGAGGGATGAAAAGCAGGACAGGGCTAAATACAATATGATGATGGATATGACAGATGATGAAAAGATAAAAAGGCAGATAAATTTTGCATATGTTGATGAGGGAAAACACTATAAGATGTTTCGGCACATATTGCATTGTTTAACAGGCAGAACTACCGACGTGCAGGTGCCTGAAGTCAAAAAGCCCGACAATCTACTGGATGCCGTTGAAACGAGCATAGACGGTGAGCTTGAAGCAGTTGAAATGTACAGAAATATAAAATCAATGCTCCCGCAAACAAACCTAAGAGACATGTTGTATGAAATAATAACCGATGAGCAGGAGCACGCTACAAGGTTTGTATATGTTTATTCAATGATGACCGATTCATAAATTCACATTATATAAAGTTGATTTTAAAAACAGGCTCTGTTTAACAAAGATACTGATTTTTTGAGCATCTTTGTTAAACAGAGCCTGTTTTTAATGTCTTCATTATTGTATGCCATACTTTTTAATATACCATGTCTTGACTGTTTGAGTTAAAGTAATATAACTAATCAGGATTATTACCAAAAAGATCCAGTATGTTGCAGGAAGTTTTACAAATCCAAAAGCACTGCCTAATGGTGAATTGGCCAAGAATGCGCCAAAACATACAGTTAAAGTTGATGTTATCATAAGCGGCCTGCTTGCCATGCTCTGGATAAACGGTATTTTATTGGTCCTGATCACATGAATTATCAATGTCTGCGTAAAAAGGGACTCAACAAACCACCCTGTCTGGAATAATGATGGATTATTCCAGCTTTTGAATACAAAAATCATTATGAAATAAGTTATATAATCAAATATAGAACTGATCGGTCCAATATGCATAATATATCTTTTGATATCATCTACCGCCCATTTCCTTGGTTTTGCGATCCACTCCTCATCTACCGAATCCGTTGGAATAGCGGTTTGTGATATGTCATACAGAAGATTATTAGCCAACACCTGAATCGGAAGCATCGGCAAAAACGGTAAAAATATGCTTGCACCAAGCATGCTGAATATATTCCCAAAATTTGAGCTTGCAGTCATTTTGATATATTTTATTATATTCTCGAATACTCTTCTTCCTTCCATTACTCCTTCTTCAAGTACAAGCAGATTATTCTCAAGGAGTATTATATCCGACGATTCCTTTGCGATGTCAACTGCCGTATCGACCGATATTCCCACATCAGCCGCCTTAAGTGCGGGCGCATCATTTATCCCGTCTCCCATAAACCCAACTACATGGTTTTTACTTTGCAGCGCCTTGATTATCCTCTCCTTATGCATAGGCGAGAGTTTGACAAAGACAGAAGTCTTTTGCGCCTGCTCACCAAGTTCCTCATCACTCATTGCATCTATCTCACTGCCAAGAAGTATTTTATCTATGGGAAGATTTATTTCATCACAGATTTTTTTAGTTACTATCTCATTATCCCCTGTGACGATTTTTACATCCACATTATATTTGCGGAACTTAGCGACAGCATCTTTTGAGGTCTCCTTTGGAGGATCAAGGAAAGCTAAAAAGCCAAGCAATGTCAGTTCACTTTCATCAACTACAGAATATGAATTCTTGTTCTTATCAAATATCCTGTATGCTACGGCAATAACCTTGAATCCATCTGAATTCAGTCCTTTGACCATACTGTCGATCTTGTCGGTCATCTTGCCCATAAAAGGCTCTGTTCCCTCTTTTGTTTCGTACTTATTGCATAGGCTCAGCACTTCCTCTATAGCGCCTTTGCAAATAAGCACATGTTCCATCCTCTTATTTTCTACGACTACAGACATTCTCTTTCTCATAAAATCAAATGGAATCTCATCTATCTTCAAATATTTCTGCTCAATGTTGGAATAATATTCTTCGTCATTTCTATGGCTAAGGATTGCACTATCCATCACATTTCTAAAACCGGTCTGATAAAAGCTGTTGATAAAAGCATACTTTAAAACCCTTTCCGAATCATTGCCATATATATTCAAATATTTTTCGAGCACGACCTTACCGCAAGTTATGGTCCCTGTTTTATCGGTGCAAAGCACATCCATTGCTCCAAAGTTTTGTATGGCATTCAGCTTTCTCACAATGACTTTCTTTTTTGCCATGGTTAAGGCACCCTTTGAAAGATTGACAGTAACAATCATCGGGAGCATCTCAGGCGTGAGACCTACCGCAACTGCAATGCCGAACAAAAATGCTTCAAGCCAGTTGCCTTTAGTCAGGCCGTTAATTAAAAACACGATCGGAGCCATGATAAATATAAAGTTTATCATAAGCCAGGTATACTGATTTATCCCTTTTTCAAAACTGGTCAAAGGCCTCTCGCCGGTCATTTTGCTGCTCAATTGACCGAAATAGGTCTTCACTCCGGTAGTTACAACAACGGCAATTGCGGTCCCGCTCTCTACATTTGTACCCATAAAGCACAGGTTGGGATTTTCAAAGTCGCTCTTCCAGCTGCCTTCTATAACATTTTTTTCTACAGGAAGCGATTCGCCGGTAAGGGCCGACTGGTTCACAAACAAATCCTTTGATTTTATCAATTGCACATCTGCGGGAATCATATCGCCTGATGCCAAGTGGATGATATCTCCAGGTACAACCACCTCTAAGGGCACTTCCTTCTCAATTCCATCCCTTATTACTGTTGCAGTTGTATTTACCATGGATTTTAGTTTTTCTACGGATTCATCCGCTCTCATCTCCTGGACAAATTTTAACGCCACTCCAAGCACGACCATTATGATCATCACTGTTGCCGCCCTTGAATCTCCGGTTATATATGAGACCAATGCAAGTACAGCAAGCAAAATAACCAGAGGATTTTTAAAGTCTTCTAGAAATTTCAGAAAACGTGACTTTCTTTTCTCTCCGCCCACCTGATTAAATCCATACTTCTCAATTCTCTCTTCTGCTTCTTGTTCAGTTAATCCTTTAAGAGAAGTATCCAATTTCTTCAATACAGTCTCTACAATATGATTATCTACCGTATCTATTAATTTCATTAATACCATAAAACAATACCTCCCCGGCATTGTTATTCAAGCAGTGAAAGCATGGAAGATGTCACTGCTTGAATAACATGTGCTATTATTTTCATGCTAAATTGACCGTATTCTCTACCCGCAGGCCCATCATCCATACATTCCACCTCCATTTTTTGAAAAATATGATTGGATGTTATTGCAAATATGCTCATCTAAAAAAAGCAATAAGAAATACAGGGCTAATAATTATCTTTTAACTTTGTGAAAATTTTTATTCTATTTAAATTTTAAATCAGGCAAATTTGAAAACCGGCTAATAATATAGGGACTATAGGAGCACTAAAAGAGTTGCTCTTAAAGAAAGGTATATAAAAGAGGGAACAGAATGCATCATAAGCTATAACAAAGCCTTAATCGAAAAAGAATAAAGCCGACATAGCAGGTATTCTGTTGTCTCCACTATATATACGTTTTCCTCCACAGTCCGTACTACTGCCAGACTCCATCCTTCTCACCTCTAAATTGCTCTAATAAAATTAAAAACCCTCGTCAAACTTGGACATGACGAAGGCATTCAAATCAACACTTTCCCGTTCAAGTTTTGGCTCTGCAAGGCAATGCAGCTGCATTAGATTAAACCTTCTCTGTTCGGTAAAACCTGCTTGCCAGTTAAGAATGTTTCCACTCTTTTACGGCAGCAGCCCGTATCCCTGTAGTAACCTCACCTACCGAGGTTTTATTATTTTTACATTATTATTCTATGCTCTGACCCTGTAAATGTCAACCTCTTTTCCTTGTTTT
>CALCDS010000435.1 GCA_937900065.1 uncultured Clostridiaceae bacterium
GTTAATTAAATCTAAAATTTGATTCAAGTCAAAATGTTCAGGGTCAATTAGATATTTGATCAATTCATCATCCTTTGTAACTTTTTGCTTTAAAGAGCGTGTATTTATCTCATACATCAATCGCGTTGTTAAAGAATCAAGTAATAAACTACCAATCATCTTAAGATTTTCATCATCGCCGCTTACCCAAATATATCCATAATCTTGGTTTTTGACTCTGATTTTATAAAACATATTATTATTGTTAGAATCTTTGATATTAAAATTGGATCCTATATATTTCTCTTTACTGCAAGAAATAACATTTCCATCCTTATTCAATAAACCTATAGTATACTTTTTATTTTCTTGGACAACATTAATGAATTCTTTAAAAATTTTAATTAACACCATCTTTTTCCCTTCTTGTCCGGTAAACTGAAATTTTGGTACATATATTTAAGGCCTAAATAATATCAATTCAACTGCCGATTAAGAATTCTCTTATACATTAAACTGTTATTTGACTTTACTCTGCCATATTCATCTACAAGCTTCAATTTAGCATAAACTATCAATGGAATTGTTTACTGTAGGAAAAAGGAATACATATTATGGCTCATCCATCTCATGAACTTATTAAAATGTTGTCACTACTATACAAAGAAGATGTCATCCCTTTTATTTTAAACACTTTTGTAAATATCAATTTTAGCAGGATGGCATCTTTTATTTAAGTATTTTTAATAAATTTAAATCAGTCTATAATGCTTAAGCATCTCTTTAATCTTTTTATCAACTTCAGGTGTGGTTTCTTTAACCGGCTTTCTGGCAGGTCCCACTGGAGCGATATTAGCTAGCTCTATTGAGCGTTTCATGATTGAAGGAACTGTACCTAATTTTAAAACTCCCCGAAGTACATCGATATCTGCCTGTAGAAATTCTGCAGTCTTAGTATCGTTCGTTTTAAGAGCTTTATTTAACTTTACCAAAACATCTGTGATAACATTGCTTGTGCCTGCAATTGCACCTGTTGCTCCTAATTTATAACCAATGGAAATTTTAGAATCTGATCCAACGAGTACATTAAAATCTTTTCCTCTGGCAGCTTCAATGTAACCTTTTAAATTCTCAATATCACCACTGCTGTCCTTAATAGCTCGGATATTATCAATCATGGCTAAATGCTCTACAACTTCTTTAGAAATATTACAACCAGTTGATTTTGGAATATTATATAAAACAATCGGTATTTTTACGCTATTAGCGACTTCTTTAAAATGTTCATAAAGTTCTTCATCCGTAGGTTTAATAAAATATGGCGTGATAACAGATAATGCATCTGCACCTAACTCTTCCATTTTTTTAGATAAACGTATAGTAGCCTTGGTAGAACATGCACCTGTTCCTACAAAAACTGGGACACGATGATTAACAATTTTAATCACTTTTTTGGCAAAGACGATCTTCTCATCTTCATCAATTACATGAAACTCACCATTACTGCCTAAAATAAAAATACCATTAACACCTTTTCTAATTAAATGGTTGATTAATTGTTCAGTAGCTTCATAGTTAATGGATTGCTCTTCATCACGATTAAAAGGTGTAACAATGGGTGTTATAATCCCTTCAAACATGACCTTTCCCCCTTATTCAATAATTTAAAATCTTATGTTATCTTGTGAACTTCCTACTCATTTTTACCCAAGCAGCCTAATATTACTAATGGACTACTTGAGCATTTTATTCGTATGCACAACAGCTGATCGTGTATTATTAATACATTTTTTTATTAACCCATCCATGTCCAGGGTTTCACTGTTAACAGTATTCATATACAAATCTATCAGCATAGGTAAATTCAAGCCGGCTATTACGTTATGATGATATTTCTTTGTTAAAGCGGTAAAAACATTACATGGAGTACCTCCATACAAATCTACTAATGCCAAAACCGGCCCATTCAATTCATTTAATACGGAATCAACTTGATGCATAAATTCCTCAAAAGACATCGTTGGTAATAAGGATACTGATTTAACATTTTCCATTTTCCCAACAATCATTTCTGCGGATTTAATAAGTTCTTCACCAAACCTTCCATGTGTTCCAAGCACGATATTTAATTTAGCCATAAAGTTTCCTACTTCCTCTACATATTTTTATAACATGCTTTTTATACTTTTACCAAGGCTTCCGCCTGGGTGCCATCTTACATATTGATTCAAATTTAATTTTTTTTGATTCTGCAGTATAACACTCAAACATTGAAGAACTAATGTCTCTGACAGAATTGAAGCACGAGGAGGCTTGTTTAAATCGTCCCCCTCCATATCTACATGTGCCAACAAACATACTTCAGAATGCTTCGCTAACCATGACTGCGCATTACCTGTGCAACTAATAATCCGTGCGCCGTTTGCCAACAAAGTTTGTACGGTTGCCTTTAATTCTTCTGTTTCACCGCTATTGGATATTGCGATAACAACATCACCTGGTTTTACCTGACCACTTGAGCCATGCACGGCTTCTGTTCCATTCAGCTCATAAGCACTTGTGCCTGTACTAGATAGCAAAGAGGCTATATATCCTGCTACATGGCCCGGCTTGCCAATTCCAGTCACATGAATACGGCCACCTTTTTTCTCACTTTCCAATATAATTTCAGCAGCTTTTTTAAGACTTTCCACACCAATACTTTCAACATTCTTATCAAACTCTTTCTTAACATTGCCTAAAAATCTTTGCAGTCCCTTATCCATACTATCACCTGCTAATCTAATAGATGCTCAACAATAATTTCAGTCGACATTTGACAAGTTCTTTTTTCTGATTCTACTGTTCTTGCAGCCGTATGAGGCGTTAAAAAGAAGTTATCCAGTGTAATTAACTTATCATCAGTTGCTGGCGGTTCTGAACTGTAAACATCAAAGTAAGCTGAACGGATTTCTTTATTAATGAGAGCTTCATATAAAGCTTTCTCATCAACAACTCCTCCCCTTGCCGCATTAATTAAGCAAGCGCTCTTTTTCATTTTTTTGAGCTCTTCTGTAGAAATCATGTTCTTTGTAGAATCCAGAAGAGGCACATGCAAAGAAATATAATCACTTTCACTAATAATTTCCTCAAAGGATTTCTTCTCCACGTTATACTTTTCGGCAACCTCATCAGAAATTTCAAAGGCATCATAAGCATATACTCTCATAGATAATCCATTTGCAAAACTTGCAACCCTTTTCCCAATCATTCCAAAGCCAATAATGCCAAGTATTTTGCCGCTAATTTCCTGGCCTGTAGGTTTATCCCATTTATGCTCCTTGACTTCTTTAATTGTATTATAGAGGTTCTTTGCATCTGCAAACATTAAAGCTATAACATGTTCTGCAACTGCCATAGAGTTAGATCCTTTTGTTCTTCCAACAAAAATTCCCTTTTGCTTTGCATAAGCCACATCAATATTATCTGTTCCAACACCAAATTTACAAATAACTTTTAGATTTGGGCATTTATCAATCAGCTCATGATCAATTATATCAACACCGACAATAATAGCATCCGCATCACTGGCCAATTTGCAGAATTTTTCTTTTGAATATGCTTTTCCAGTATCGTTATAATGAACAGATAAGCCTTTAGATTCCATAAGTTTTATTTGATTTATCCCATAATTTGTAAATCCTCTTGGCGTAATTAAAACTTTCATTTTTTCTCCTACCCTTCTTCCTTTTAGATAAAGATAAATACCACATAAATTAAATCAAATCTATAGTCATCATAGATTCACTTTGTATAA
>CALCDS010000436.1 GCA_937900065.1 uncultured Clostridiaceae bacterium
ATATAAGATAAAACAATTTATTTAAATCATATATCATATTTTAAACTTATTTACCTGCTCCATCATTTTCTTTGTCATATTAGTCAATTCCTGCGCTGCTGAAGCTACCTCTTCAGATGAAGCATTCACTTCTTCGGATGATGCTGCTATTTCCTCGGAAGATGCCGATACCTCTTCTGAAACAGAGGATACGCCTTCTATTTTACCTAAAATGTTGTTTTTGGCACTATCTATTTCTGCAGCGGAAGTGTTGACAGCCTCAATCTTGGGGCTTATCTCGCTGACCTCCTTGATTATCTTCTTAAATGATTCTATGGAAGTGTTGATAGCATCGATCTGGTTGTTAAGCTCTCCATCCATAGCATCGGTATCGCTGACCATTGCTTTTGTATCATCTGATACGCTGTTTATTATTTTATTTATATTCTCGGATGAAACCTTGGTCTGCTCCGCAAGTTTTCTTATCTCATCAGCAACTACGGCAAAGCCTCTTCCGGCTTCTCCAGCCCTTTCAGCTTCGATGGCTGCGTTCAATGCTAAAAGATTCGTGCGGTCTGCAATATTGTTTATAAGGTTTATTATTTCATCTATTTTCTTGACGTTTTCGCTGAAACCTGTAATCTTTGTTACAAATCCCTTAAATGAGCCGTTCACCGTCTCAACCGACTTTACCAAAGACTGCATGTTTTTATTGCTGTTTTCAGCCAAAGAATTTGCACCCAGTGCATTCGTATTGACTTCTTTTATGGCTTTGACTATGTTGTCCAGTTGTTCTGCGAAATTATTCAATGTTCCTGTAATTTCAGTCAAATCTTCAGCTTGGGATCCTGCGCCTTTAGCAACATCCTGTATCGCGGTCGTAACATTCCCTGATGAGGAAGACATCTCTTCAGCAGCTGAAGACAAATTCTCCGACTGGCTGTCTATATTATTGGAACTTTCACTGATGACACGCAGCATATTCCTTACGGAATCCTCCATGGTTTTTACGGAATTAGCCAAAACTCCCATCTCATTTTTTACTTTTAGATACTTGGAGGGCATCTCAACTGTCAAGTCACCGCCTGCTATGGAACTTAAAAGTTTTGAAGACTCGATCACGCCGTTTGCAATGCTTCTTGAAACTATCGAAACTATTGAAACTCCAATAACAAGGAATATAAACGAAAGTATAAAAATCGATGTCTTAAGAGAATTTAATCCTGATAAAGCATCATTCCTGTCGCTTGATACTCCGATCGACCAGCCCGTACCTTCTACAGGTGCAAATCCGCCGTATTTTTTCACTCCTCCATAAACATATTGCCCTGTTCCTGTCTTGCCTTGCGTCATCTGCTTTATAACATCTGCCAAAGGCTGCAATGAGGTATTTTTCTTGGCTTCTTCCACATAATTTTTGGCATTCATCACGAGATCCTTATTGCTGTGAGCTATCACGGCTCCGGATTTATTCACCATATATGCTTTGCCTGATTTTCCAAAAGTGATATCGTTTGTCAATGTGCTCAGCTCATTGCCATCCCTGACCGCATTTAAAACCCCGACTACTTTGCCGTTATTTTTTATAGGCACTGCATATATAACGATCAAAGTATTGTCCGCCCTGCCTATGATCGGATCTGATATGGCGTTCGTACCCGACATGGCTTTTTTAAAGTAGTCCCTGTCCTTTATATTAGAGGTCGACCCGTCTGTTCCGGACAAGTTGCCGTCTGCATCCACTATGCTTATTTTTTTGTATCCACCGCTTTTCACTTTGTCTTTGAGTAGTGCAAGTCTCTCATCCATTCCTTTTGTCGTGTCTTTTATAATACTATTTGATGCTATTATTTCCAATGCATTGAATTCGCCATTTATACGGCTCTCTAAAACCTTTGCTGCCTCTGTTGCCATCTTCGGCAATACTTCATTAGTATTGGCCACTATAGCTTTTGATGCGATCATATAGGACATGATTCCCATTCCTACACATACGGCTATCATCAATACTCCTAAATAAACTATCATCTTTGCTTTAATGCTTTTTGAAATGAATTTCATATTTTCCTCCTCCAATTTACTGTAAATCTGATATAATGCTTTAAACTT
>CALCDS010000437.1 GCA_937900065.1 uncultured Clostridiaceae bacterium
TAACGGTAGAAAACGATGAATTCTATCCATGGATTTCTGAAATATATACAAATATAGATAAATATATAGGCTATACAATTTCAATAACCGGATTTGTATTTAAGGATCCTCAATACTTTGCCAAGGATGAATTCGTACCTGCAAGACTTGCGATGACATGCTGCATTGCCGATTTAACACCGATCGGAATGGTATGCAAATACGATAAAGTATCGGAATTGAAAGCAGATTCATGGGTGACTGTTGAGGGCGTGATTCGTAAAGGCCAATACAATGGTGAAGATGAACCGCAAATCACAGTGACAAATATCTCACCTGCCGATGAGGTGGAAGGTTATGTCTACCCATGAGGAAAACACCGCTTCAGCATCTTTTCTATCAGCTCGGCTATACTCTCGTCAGGTTCCGTACAGCCCGACGAGATCCATTTTTTTATAATTCCCAGTACACCTGCTTTAGTGAATTCAAATTGATACTCAAATTCGGATGAGGTATATAGGGCTCTCTTGTTGAGCAACGGTGCTATATATTTTCTTTTGACATAGTCCACGAGTTTGTTCTCCGTAAGTTGTGAGAAGTACACTCGATATAGCGTACCGTTTCGCCGGATAAATTTTAGTACACGAAGCATCGTATCTCTGCTTACAAGCTGCAAGGCATCAGAAGTTTTTGGAAGCACATGATCCTCTAGTTCCGAAAATAAGTCGGCTTTCAGCGATTCCGACAGATCCTGTACATTAGAATAGTGCGCGTAAAACGTGGTACGATTCACCCCGGCCAACTTGCAAAGCTTTTGCACGGTTATCATTGCCGGAGCCTTGCTCTCAAGCAGCTTTTTGAATGCTGCCTTGATACTTTTCTTTGAAGCGGCGCTTCGAGTGTTGTTAGCGGTATTCATCAAATAACCTCCATTATCTCAACAGTTATCGGCTCTGTGTCGTTGCTTTTATACACCTTGTTATTTTATAATTATATCAACATGCATTTATATAATCAAACGCATAAGGAGACATTATGTATAGATGAGTCAAAATGATCAATTGCACTGGCTTCCGGGAACTCATGATAAAGCATTAGGAGAAAAGTTCTCCCTCATCTACTTGATTTAGATGGCTATAATGGGCGTATCTATCGGAAGCGATACTGCAAGGCAAAGAGTATAACGCAATCTTTGGAGGTGATGCAAATGGGATTTAGGATTATCGTAGACAGTTGCTGTGATATGAGCTCGGAAATGAAGGAAAATGCTGTTTTCGTCAATGTTCCTCTTATCATCCACTGCGGATGCAGGAACTTTGTTGACGACTCTACATTGAATCAGGCAGACTTGCTTAGGGAAATGAAACAGAGTGAGGATGCCCCCACTACATCCTGCCCCTCACCTCAGGCGTATTTGGACGCAATGGATTGCGGGGAAGAGGACGTATATGTGGTAACTCTCTCGGCCGCCCTAAGTGGTTCCCATAACTCGGCGCAGGCAGCCCGCACGATGTTGGAAGAAGAGAAACCCGAAGTGAACGTTCATGTTTTTAATTCACGGTCCGCCTCTGCCGGGGAAACCTTGGTGGCGTTGAAGATCCGAGAACTGGCACAAACAGGTGTTTCTTTTAAAGAAGTTGTGCAAAAGGTAGAACAGTTTATCAGCCATATGCAGACGCTTTTCATTCTTGAGTCATTAGAAAACCTTCGCAAAAACGGACGTTTAAGAAAGCTTCAGGCGGTGCTGGCAGCAGCCTTGCACATAAAGCTTTTTCTTCATGGTACCCCTGAGGGCGAGATTGGAATGTTAAGCAAAGCTCTGTCCATGAGACAGGCTCTCAACAAGATGGTTTCCCATATTGCCGCTGATGGAAACCACAATGACAGCACGCTCATCATCAGCCATTGCAACTGCCCTGACAGGGCCTTTGGGTTGAAAGAGCAGATCGAGCGGCGATGTGACTTTGCAAATATCATCATTGTGGAAACTCGAGGCATAGCCACAGTTTACGCTGACAATGGCGGCATTGTATGCGCTTATTGATATTTGA
>CALCDS010000438.1 GCA_937900065.1 uncultured Clostridiaceae bacterium
AGCAATAATCTGGGATCTCCAATCAAATGCAGCAAGATATATTGATGACCAAAGGAGGACTTTATTTTGTACAAGAAACCATTGCTTTTTGCGATAATATTGCTTATGATGCTGATTTCATCATGCAGCATATTGAAAAGGTATAACATTCCTCCAAAGGATAACGAGCAAATACTTCCTAATCAACCAAAAGATAATAAACCTATCGAGAAGATTGACCCAATACAGGAGCAAATCGACTCGATGACAATCGATGAAAAAATAGGACAGATGGTCATGGCAAGTGTTGAAGGATACAGCCTGGATGCAAACGGGGAGGATTTGATCAATAAATACAATGTTGGAGGATTCATAGTTCTTGGAGAGAATGTAAGGGATACCGAGCAGCTTCAGGCTTTGGTAAATTCCCTAAAGTCGGCCAACTCAAAAAATAAACTTCCATTATTTATATCGACTGATGAAGAAGGCGGAAGAGTATCAAGAATGCCTGAGGAGTTTAAAGACCTTCCGTCAAACAGATCCATAGGCAAAACCGGCAGCAGTGAATTTGCATTGAATATCGGGAAATTGATTTCGGAAGAATTGATTTCATTTGGAATAAACATGGACTTTGCGCCGGTACTCGATATAAACAGCAATCCTAAAAATACCGTGATAGGCGACAGGTCCTTCGGACCTGATGCAAATATTGTAACAAGGCTCGGCATACAAGAGATGAAAGGCATGCAGTCTAAAAATATTATATCCGTCGTAAAGCATTTTCCAGGACATGGCGACACATCAGTCGACTCGCATGTGGGACTCCCTGTTATAAACAATGATGCAGACAGGCTCAAAGGCTTTGAGCTTGTTCCTTTTGCCAATGCAATAGAGAACAATACGGATGGAATAATGATAGCCCATATATTGCTTCCAAAAATCGATTCCGACAACCCTGCCTCAATGTCAAAAACAATCATTACCGACATGCTGCGGGATGAAATGGATTTTAAAGGCATTGTGATAACCGACGACATGACTATGGGAGCGATTGTTAAAAATTACAACATAGGTGAGGCTGCCGTAAGATCGATCAATGCTGGAAGCGATATCATACTGGTATGCCACGGATTTGACAACCAGGTTGCTGTCATTGATGCGTTAAGAAAGGCCGCATCGGATGGAAGAATAACTCAGAAAAGGATTGATGAAAGCCTGTACAGAATAATAAAGTTGAAAAACAAGTATATGCTTGCGGATAAACCTTCAGAACCAGCGGATGTCAGCAATATAAATCAGCATATAAAAAGTGTTTTAAACAGCTATATGAAATAAATAAAACAGACCGCTAATTTAAAGGTCTTCGCAAAAATATTAAGGCAATTCGTTTGATATCCGCTTCATAATAAAATTGCTAATCCATTGGTTTGACATCGTACTTTTCCGGAAGCACGATGTCTTTTATTTCATCATGCTTTTTATGCCTATGCTTCTTTTTATGGCGTGCGTTTTTGATTATGCTATGCGCACCTTTTTTGACACTTTCCAAATCCGTTTCCTTTGACTTTATCTGTTCATCCAGTTTGGCAATATATTCACATTTGTCATATACTCCTTCACTGTCAAATCCGCCTTTTTTATACATCTTGTAGATAAGCCTGCCTATCTGAATGAAAACATCATCCTTTTGTTTGTTCAGATAATATATCTGAAGCTTAATGCCTGCTATATCGATAAATTCACCTGATTTGACGCCTATCGTCGTAAGCAATTTTTCCATATCGAACTTCTTTCCCCGGTAATAGTACGACATCAATATCCCTCCATGCCGGCTATATAATCAATTTATGAAAGGAGCTTAAAATCTGCGCCTTTTTCAGCTCATATTTTTGTTTTAATTGTAGGGACTTCCTATATGACTCTTAAAATTGTATAATTTAAATAAGACATATTAAATAAAAGCTCAAATCATATCACGATAAATATTCGCATGATTTCAACAGTCTGGAGGGGCAAATATATGAAAAAACAGTTACCCGCGATTTTTCTTTCAATAGCCGCTATTTTAGCAGTGATATTTGCATATCAGCTATATTCTTCCAAGGCCCTGAAAGTGTCCGGCAGCGGTACGGCCAATTCGCTTGTAGACGTTGCAAAAAGTGGCAGCATGGAAAGTGAAGAAATTGAAGAGAAAATCGTGAGCATAAGGATAGCTGCGGTGGGAGACATAATGGTGCACGATGCTGAACTTAATTCTGCAAGAAGCGGGGATTCAAAGATCGGTTATACTTACGATTTCAAGCCCTTCTTTACAGAGGTAAAGCCCATAATCGAATCGGCTGATTTGGCAATAGGCAACCTTGAGACCACAATCTCAGGCGAAGATAAAAAATATACGGGTTATCCTATGTTCAACAGCCCTGATTCTCTGCTTGATGCATTAAAATGGGCGGGGTTTGATTTGCTCAGCACATCAAACAACCATTGCCTTGACAGGCGTGAGTATGGATTAGCCGCGACTATAGATAATCTGGACAAGCGTGGCCTTCTTCACACAGGCACATTCAAAGAAGAAAAGGATCGTGACAATATACTCATCGTTGATGTGAAAGGCATAAAAATCGCCGTACTGGCATACACTTACGGCACCAACGGCATTCCGATAAAAAATCCATACCAGGTCAACTTGCTTGACATCGATACAATGCTTGCCGACGTAGGGAGGGCAAGAGAAAAGGAACCCGACATCATTATCGCATGTCTCCATTTCGGAGACGAATATGTAAGGCAGCCCAATGATTTTCAGAAAGAAATCACAGAAAAAATGCTGCATGCAGGAGTCGACATAGTGCTCGGCTCTCATCCACATGTCGTACAGCCCGCTGAGATGGTATCGCCAACATCCGATGATGCCAATCGCAAGGATAAATTCGTGATATATTCGATGGGAAACTTCATATCTGATCAAAGGGGCAACTACAAGGATATAGGAGTAATAACCAATCTATATATTGAAAAAAACTTCAATACCAAAGAAGTTTCAATATATAACTATGAATTCATACCCACATGGGTGCAAAAATATACGAGCAATAAAAAAAAGGCATACAGGATACTTCCAATGCCTACAGCGATAAAAAATTATGAAGATAAAAAAGACAAGCTCGTCACGCCGGACAATTATCTTTATATGAAAAAGATGAATGAGGAGCTTTTAGCTCATCTGAAAAGCATGCCACCCACTTAAATTGAAGCGGATGGC
>CALCDS010000439.1 GCA_937900065.1 uncultured Clostridiaceae bacterium
CCTAGAACTTAAAAAGCGTGAACGGGTAAGCGAGGATGCTCAAAATCAACACCGTGCTTTAACAGAGTCCCAAAATTATTTTGCAGGATTCCTATTTATCATTTATTTGAACTTAAAAAACCGTCCACATCTTCAAGCTTATCCGGTACTTTTATTTCTCCGTCGGATACTTTCTTTTTGAGCTCTTCAACTTTATCGATATATTCCTGGGGCATTTTTATATTGCTTCCATCGGCAGTATAACTTACGGCATTATCTTTTAATCCCAGGTTGAGAGTTCCTGATTTAAAGCTGCCGTCTTTTATGCTTTTAATCTGATCAAATATTATGTTGTCCAATCTTCTTACCGAGCTTAAAATTATATGATCCGGATCAATGCTGTTTTGATTTACATCAGCACCTATCGCATACTTGTCCTTTTCCTTTGCAGCAGAGAATACGCCGAGGCCTGAAGCGCCTGCAGCAGCATATACTATGTCTGCGCCTTTATCATACATGGATATTGCCATTTCCTTTGCCGTATTCGGATCGTTCCAGGCTCCTACATAATTGATCATGACATCGACATCCTTGTTGATATATTTGGCGCCTGCCTTATATCCTGCTGCAAAAGCGTTTATCAAAGGGATATCCATTCCGCCTACGATGCCGAGTTTGTTCGTCTTGGTTTCCTGTGCTGCAAATGCGCCTATCAAAAATGCCTTTTCATAATCCTTGAATGTCACTGAAGTGACGTTTGGAGCATCCACGGTTCCATCGATCAGAAGAAATTTCTGATTTGGAAATTCTGAAGCGACTTTTTTGATCGCATCCGCCTGGTCGAAACCAAGTCCTATTATTAAATCATATTCCCCTGTCTTTGCATATTCCCTGTGGTCTGTTTCAAATTCGGATATCTCCTTGGGTTCAACATAATCGAACTGTATTCCAAGTTCCTTTTTGGCTTTTTCAACTCCTGCATAGCCGTTATCATTGAAAGCCTTGTCTCCCAAACCGCCCAATCCTAAAACAAGCGCAACCTTTATATCGGATTTTGCATCCTTGCCGCTGTCGTCGATTTTTTTGGATGCGCTGCTGCATCCGCTTACAAGCGCCGATATCATTGAAATTATAAGTAGTGTTACTGCAAACTTTTTCATTTTTCTTTCCTCCCGAATAATTAAATTTTTATTTGTCAGGCTATGTTAAACAAAGTTGCTCCACCTAGTTATTTTTTATACGGTTAGTTATTCTGTCTGGAACATCTGTACGGTAGCTTAAACATTCGCAGTTTTTCTCTGCCGGTATTTGCGCAATCGACTTGATCATTATGCGGCCGATGGGAAGGGCGCATTCTCTGTACCAATCAAAAATACTGCTGCCTTTCCAATTGGTCACTAAACCTTCAGCATGATTGCTTACTATATAAAGCCCGGCATAGCAGGCGCCGATGGCCCTTGACAGGTAAACTTCAGGAATCATTGTATGCCCTACGATATCAGCTCCTGCATGGTTGTAGAATTGTATCTCGGTTGCACTTTCAAACCGCGGTGCTTCTGATGTGGCATACACTCCGCGCTGGAACACTCTTTTGTATTCTTCCTTTGCATTCTTATAGAGTATCGAATGCAATGCAGGGCAGAGGGGATCTTTCATGCGGAGTATCTTGTTTGTAAATGCCGATATGTGGCTTCTTCTTTTGGTAAAATCGATAAAATCTGTTGGAATGATTATATCTCCGGGATCTAAAAGATGGTTTACACCGCCGCCGCTTCCCTCGACGATTATGTTTTTGACTCCGGCCTCTTTAAAAACCCAGAAAACTTGTTCAGACGGAGTGTTATATGGCTCAAGGCCATGCCATCCATGAAACGGCACTGTTAAAAATATTCTTTCCTTTCCATCTATTGTCATGGAGCCGTCGATTCTGCAAAGCTTAAATGGCATCGTTTTGCCAAATGGAGTTTCAAATTCCATGTTGCGTTCAAGCACTGTTACCTTATCCAGGCCTATGTCCTCAGGAAATTCACAAGCCCATGTTCCGGATCCGCCTATCACAGCGTATTGCACTTTGGGTATGTCTTTGTAAATCATTATGTCCTCCTTAAAATTTATTTTTGTTTTTGGCTATGTTAAAGTATGATGTTGATTTTTTGAGCAATCCAAGTAAGCAATGTGAGCACTTTTGCTAAGTTCTTGGCAAAGTTGCCGAAGCGAATCCTAGAACTTTTGCTGATTTTGCGAAGTGAGTTTGCAAAAGTTCTTGATAAGCGAGGCAATGAGCCTTAGAACTTATAAAGTGCGAACTGGCGAACGGGATGCTCAAAAAATCAACATATTTATTAAACAGAAACTTGTTTTTAACAATATAAAAAGACTCCCCGTTTTCACATAGGGAGTCTGATAGCAGCAAAAAACAGCTACAAACACCCATAGTCAGACAATTTACGGTAGTCTGGTAGAAACACTAGGACCATATCTCCAAGCATATATGGGCGAACTAAATTTTGTAGTTCACAATAAATGTTCGTATTTAATTTTAATGTGTTTTCATATTACTATATATTTATAGCTTTTGCAAGTGTAATTTTTTATATAAACGGAATTCATTTGAAGTATTTATTCCAGATCATAGAAAACAGTGGTCATTAAGAGTAAAATATCTTACAATGGTAGCAGATGGAAAGATAAAACGAGGGTGAGAAGGGCATGGATATAAAAGCGATATCATCTCAAAACAGAAAACAAATAAATGATTTTATAAGCTCACATTGGTTTTCCACAGATATGGTCGTTAGAGGAAAAACAATCGACATGACAAAGTTGGATGGCTTTGCCGTATATGAAAATAAAGCAATTATTGGATTGGTAACGTATGAGATCGATGGCAGTGAATGTGAAATCGTATCATTAGACAGTTTAAGTGAAAAGCATGGAATAGGGACCGCACTTGTAGAGAAAGTAATAGAAACAGCAACTAAATTAAAATGTGTAAAAATAAAATTGATCACAACAAACGATAATCTTAATGCGATACGGTTTTATCAAAGGCGTGGATTCGATATGACATGTCTATATCATAACTCTATACAAAATGCAAGAAGGATCAAACCATCCATACCGATGATTGGAGAATACGGCATACCTATAAAACATGAGATTGAATTTGAGATGAAGCTGCCTAAAAAATAAAATTTCAGAGTCTCAAAACTAAAGCAGTTATTTTCCATTAAGCAGCATTAAAATCAGAGTACATAACAATATTAAAATGTCTTTGACAAAGCATGATGGGCGTTTATTTTTTGGCTTGATAGTTATATAATATTATTAGATATTTAGGCAAATATCTAAATAACTGATAATAGAGGATGATTATCGTGCCGAGGTTTAATTTAGTTTTTAAAGCGCTTGCAGACCCTACAAGGCGAAAGATTATCCTTCTGCTTAAAGAAGCCGATATGACTGCCGGCGAAATCGCCGGACATTTCGATATGACCAAACCGAGCATATCGCACCACTTAAACGTGCTAAAGCAGAGCTTACTGGTGACAGATGAAAGAAAAGGCCAAAATATTTATTATTCGCTGAATATGACAGTATTTCAAGAGGTTATAAATTATTTTTTCAACATCACGCATAAGAATGAGGGAGAGATTGATGATGAAAAAGGTAAATGATTTTCTAAAAAAAGA
>CALCDS010000440.1 GCA_937900065.1 uncultured Clostridiaceae bacterium
AAACTGTCCGCACCTTTTCTTGTCTTTAAACAGCTTCCTTAGGGACGCATCTTCATTGCCTGAATATATTTTCATAATACATCTTCTAACATGCTTTTCAAAGTTTCATGCTCTTCAAAGCTCTGATATTTTTTATAAATACTGTCTCTAACGGCTTTCGGAAGGTCTCTGCAAACATTACTTAATATTTCATCAGCTTTTTGAAGCACCTTGCCGTCCGCAACTACTGTTTTTGTATTAATGCCATAAAATAATGCAGAAGCTACTACCAGTTCAAGTACAGAAGTATCACAACCATACTCATTCATTATCAACAATGGCGCCACCATTCTTTCATTTCTTCCAAGTTTTCTTTGGACATCCCTGGCATTTCGGTCAATGGTATCGATAATGAGTTTATTCTGGAATTTGCGTATCGCCCTTTGAGTAAATTCTGCCTGTTCTTTTTTTAAAATATTGTATTTTTTAGATATAGATTCATTTAAAGAAAGAGCTACCCTTTGCATGATTTTTTTAATATCTTCATCATTGGCTGCTTCTCCATAGGCCGTATATTCTTTATAATATCCCGGATAGGAGATACATGCGCTTAAACAATTATATGTGTAAATCTTTCTCTGCAGCAAATCATGGAACCTATTGGCTGCAACCATACCATGATAAGACAGTTCCATACCCAATGCTTCTATGTCATAAGGAAGGTAGTCGATATCTTCAGAAACAATGTCCAATGTGCCGGGTTCTTTCTGCAAGGTTGTGCAGAAAATGATGGACTCCGAGAACACAATTTCCCCGTCCGGGAACTCTGGCATTATTTTCTGCTTTGGAGATATGCCGTTTTCACATGTGACTACGGCCAGCTTATCTTCTCTTTTTCTCGTTCGCACCGCCTTTTTCAACACAGGTACCAATGAAGGAAGGTTTTGTTCTGCAATCGATGTAAATACAATATCCGCCTTAGAAACCACATCTATGGCTTTTGGATCATCAATATAATAGGCTTCATAATTATCTATAATTATATCCTCACGATTACTGTCACTGAATGTTATGCGATAACTTTTTTCCCTGTTCAGTTTTTCTATCAATGGCTTTGACTTATCTATGAAAATAAACGGTTGCTTGGATAAATACAAAAGCCTGGCAATATAACCTCTGCCGTTTTGGCCGGCACCGATAATTACTACTCTTTTCATTTGATCAAACCTGCTTTCTTTAATCCATAAACAGCATTCAGTATCTTTGTATAAAGCTGCTCGTTTTCATCAAGTTTACAAATATTTTTCAAAATATAAGGAATTCCTTTGCTTTCACGCATTGCTTTTAGCTCTAACGCAATGGGATCTCCAGGATAATCAAAATATAAGGCGGCTGCAATTGTATTAGTTATGACAAAAGGGTTCACACCGTTCTTAATTGCCATCCTTGCGGGAGCAATAAGACGGTCATCAGGTCCAAGTTTACGGATAGGATCTTTGGCATGGCGCGTAATCTGGTCAACAATCTGCCAGTCAGAGTATTTATCTCTTGCCTTTTTAGCCAATAATTCCTGCTGCTCCCTTTCCACGTGAAGCTCACGAATCAAGGTCTCATTGATCTCCTTATAGACTTCATCAAGCATTTCAGATATTTCAGGGCTGTTAGCTGCCTCTGCAACTATTCGATAGCCTCTTAAGTATCCATTATAGGCGATAACCGCATTGCTTGTATTATTTGTGTAAAGTTTTTGTTCCAAAAAACAGCCAAAATGGTCGATAAGTTTTATTCCCTTTATCGGCGGAAGCTCGCCTTTAAAATATTCCTTGTTAACAGGCAATTCCCAGAAATTTTGCACCCATGTGCCTAAAGGCTCGCTCTCAAGTTGTTCCTTTGAAGGTTGTGTTGCAATCCGCATTACAACTCCTTCATTGACTCCTATATATGTTTCAAACTTTTTCTTTTCTTCTATATTTAGATTGGATTCAATCGCCTCTCTTAATTCTTCCCCGGCATTCTTCCAATTTTCACAAGTTACAAAATTAAAATCTCTATCCTTTATATGAGAGATATTTAAACAATCCGCAATCACTTTTCCTAAATTCTTAAGGTTTTTCCCTCCCACAGCGGTAAAAGCGATTACAGACTCGGACATTTCTTTTGCAATTTCGTTAATATTATCCAGGCTTAACGCCTTGTAATTGGTCACAGTCGTGTTTAAGCTTTCATCACCTAAAACATGGACAGTATATCTGTCATAATCATTTAACATTTTAACAAGCATGGGGTCGATTTCTACGAATGTTATCTCAAATTTGCTGTCTGCAAGCAACTGGCCAACAAATCCCCTGGCTATTTTGCCTGCGCCAAATACTATTGCCTTCATAATTACACCTCTAATTCATATCAACTAGTAAATCATATACTTCTTTTTTTGTATTACATCTTACTATTTTATTGACGTTTTCCTTATACTGAACTATACATGCTATCTTGGACAGAATTTCAATATGTTCATTATCTTTTCCCGCAATTCCAATTACCAGATAGGCTTTATTCCCATCATAATCAATTCCATCTTTAAATTGCAGAACAACTATTCCAGAACTCTTTATCTGAGTTTCCGAACCTTTAATGCCATG
>CALCDS010000441.1 GCA_937900065.1 uncultured Clostridiaceae bacterium
AAACCGAGGGGATAAAAAACCCCTCTTTTTTATTGCTAAAATTAAGGTAGGAGGTGGAATATAACATGGCAAGTGATGTTTATAAGGATAAATGGGGTAATTACAGAGATAAAGCTACAGACAGGGTTATAGCATTTGATGAATCTAAATATAAAACTGAAGACGAAAAGATGGCGAAGGCTCAAAGCGATTATGATGATTACAAAGTAAGGACCAAGAAGAGTACACCTGTACAGGAAGAATTACCTGTTATGCCAGAATATGCAGGTCTTGATGCAGAGGCACTATCAAAGGCATGGCTTGATAAGATGAAGTCAGGCATTGATGAATCGGCAAACTCACAACTCAATACGATAAAGCAAAACCTTGCAGACGCATTGAGCGCACTTGAAGGAGAAAAGTCCGGAATACAAACGAATAACGATAAACTTCTTGAGCAAATTCACAATAACGAATTTGCCACTTCAGAGGCACAAAAAGAAGTCATGAATCAATCGGGTTGGAATCCAACTAATTCAGGGCTTGCTATTGGTGAATTGGGCAAGACCAAAATAGGAGCCGATAAAGAAAGGGCAGATGCCAATCAAGCATTAGTTGATGCGCTTAATGATGTGGCTAGGAGGGTTACTTTAGCCAACACGCACGCTTCAAATGATACTGCCAACGTAAAGAATTGGAAGGATACACAGTTAACAGGTGCAGAAGCTCAGGCACTGTTATATGGCGACCAGATAGGCTATGACAGATATAGAGATTCCGTTGCTGATGCATTAAATCAGCAAAACTTTGACTACAATAAAGAAAGAGATGCTGTGAGTGACGCTTGGAATCAGCAGAATTTTGATTATAACAAAGATGTAGATGATAGAAACTTCGATTATGAGAAATTCCTGAATGACAGAAATTATAATTATCAGGTCAGCAGGGACAAAGTAACTGATGCTCAATGGTTGTCACAATTTAATGAGCAGCAAAGGCAAGCATTAGTGAATGAGGCTATCTCAAGAGGGCAATTATCTGTAAGTGAAGGCAACCTTGCATTAAACAGGGCAGCACAGGCATGGAGCCAAAGCCCGAATAATCCTGACAACAAATATAAAAATGCACAGATTGATGCTTTGAAAAATTCAGGAAGTAAAAGCAGTAATGAGAACACAGTAGGCCCGTTATATAATTCCATGATGAGCTCATCAGACCCTGAAGCATGGCTAAAAGAAAATTCAAAGTATCTTACAAATGATGAGTTGAATACACTATACAACTTGTATTACAAGAGTATAAACAATAAGGATCCATACGATAGTCTAAATTAACGCAAAGAAGGGATATATCATGGCCGGTCAATTTTTAAGTGGCGATGAGATATTAAAAAGAAGAAAACAGCAGTATCTGAACAGCCAAAATGGGTTTGATTCAGGTATAAATATTTTATACAGCAGGGGCAAGCCGCAACCAATAGATAATGGAGAAGAAATACAACGCCAAATGGAGATAATCAGGCAAAGAAGAAATGAAATGGTAAAGCGTATGGCTCCTTCTCAAACCATGTCTCCATTACCGAAACAAAGTGTTTCTACTATACCATCAAATACATTGCCTGTGCAATGGGATAAAAACAGCAACTCATTTAAATTTAATTCTGTGGTAAAACCTACAGCAAGCATTAATAAAAGTGAACCTGTAATAAGACCCGCAACATTTAAAGAAAAGGTACCGTTTGTCGCAAGCAATGTGGGAGATGTATTAAAGGAATTTACCTATGGATTTGGCAATAGTGCTGGAGGGAAATTAGTAAGAAATGCGTTTGAAAGCGATATACAGAGGACGCTTAAAAAGAGGAATGGTGGGAGAGTCCCTGAAGGATATTCCCATGTGACTGACGTTGATAATTACTTTGCTGACAACTACAACATATTGAGAAAATCCGGGTTGAACGATAATCAGATAAATGATTTAAAAAAGCAGAAACTTAATCAGGCCAAGTTACTTGATGAGCAAGAAGCGCATCAGGCATTCATGGACAAAAATCAGAATTGGACACCTAGCAAAGCTGAACAATATGCAGAGATGGCCGGAGGTGTAGCCGGAGAACTCGGCAAGATGGCAGGTATAGGAGCTATAGCAGGCCCAATGGCGGGAGGAATATCCAATCCTGTATTGAGGAAGGCCGCAGAAAGGGCAATAACAGGTGTTGGTGTCGCTGCAACAGACACCTTAAATGAAGGTGGAGATCTTCTTGACTTCATTAAAAAAGCAGGCAGGCAGACACTGTTCATAGAAGCGGGTGGAGCAGCGGGAGATGTAGTTGGAAATTTAGGAGGCAAAATATTATCCAATGCTCCTAAATATATCAGAGGGAATAATGTAGCTAATGCCCTTGCAAATATAGCCATTAGCACTCTAAAAGGGGCTGCCTTTGGAGCCGCAGGTACAGCGGCTACGATACCGACATATTCAAAGAATGATGCAAACAAACCATCAGGGAGTAATGTGCTGATCAATGCAGCTGTTTCAGCTCTATTTGAAGGGCTTCCTACAACCGTTAATGCTATAAGGGGAAAGTATAACGTCAAGGCAGGCGCATATGACCTTACACCATATGAAGGCGAACAGGGAGC
>CALCDS010000442.1 GCA_937900065.1 uncultured Clostridiaceae bacterium
AATCAATTTGCACCGCTTGATATCGCATTATCTTTTATCGACTTCAAAAAGCAGCCGACATCGTTTTCTTTGATCAGTTTGTCTATTGTTTCCCTGCTGGTGATTATGTTGTTCAAGCATCTGAAAAAGTTCCGCATCGTATTGTCTTTTGAGTAATCTTCCTTTTTCACTGCCAGGAAAAATACGATCTGCACCTGCTCCTTATCCCATATGATTGGCTTTTTTAACGTAAGTATGCTTATGGTCGAAGAAATTATATGGTCGGCATCGCCATGGGGTATTGCCAAAAGATTGCCTATTTCAGTAGAGTCTATGTTTTCCCTCTTTAATACCGAGTCTAAAAAAGCATCATCTATTCTTCCTGAACTTTGCAGTTTATCTGCAATAAATCTTATGACTTCGATCTTGTTTTTCATATCCTTTTTTAAGAAGATAAACTTTTTGTAAATGAATTTATCAATTTTACCGTTTCTTTTTGATTCCATGCCGGCTATGCGCTTATTTACCGCTTCCTTGATATTTGCTTCATCTGCCTTGTCGATGATTGGGCTTATCTTTATATAGTCTATGCCAGGCTCATCGATATCAACTGAGGAAAATATAAAGCTCACCGAATTATTTTTGGCATATCTACGGACTTCCTTTAAGGAAATGCTCCCTTTGAAGTCTATCCATGGAAATATCTTTTCCAATTTTATCTGTAAATAATTCGAAATGCCTATCCCTAGATGGCACACAATGACTGCCGAATATTTTTTGCCGGCATCCTTCCTGTTCCTTTCAATGGAAGCCAGAAAATGAATGGTGATATATGCCACCTCTTCTCTTGGTATATGCATCTTGTATCGTGCATTGAACCTATCCACGATATCCAGAATCTCATAATACAGATACGGGTTCATTTGCTTTATCTTATCCAGTATAGGGTTTTCCAGAGGCAGTCCATAATTTATCCTGTTTAGGGAAGCATATAGATGCAGCCTTAGAGCCTGCTTCAATACCTCATCCGATTTGAAGGATACATCATCTTCAACATTTTCCAGATCATCCAGCAGCATGCCTATTAAAATATCTATGATGTTCGAATCGGAATGCTCTATAAAATTGCCCATTTCCATATTGCTGCCGTTAGTGTATTTTATCCCAAGCAGGTTTATTGCCATATAAACTATTTCATCTTCAGGAAACTTTATTGAAAATACATTTTCCAAGCTTTTAGCCAATTCCACTGCCCATGAGTATTGTATCTTTGATTTGACCAGTTTCTTCTCGCTTTCAGACAGCATTATGAATTGATCCAGCTTTATTCTTTTTATCATAAAAAGTATGTGTATCGTCAGTGCGCTTATGGATTCATCGGTAAAGGATGCATTGATGTCATCCTGCAGATCCATTATGGATTTATTGACGATGTCTATTTCATATGGCATAAAAATACTTTTTAAAATCGATTTGGTCTTGTTGAACTCTCCCAAATTCTTTATGATACGCGATAATGCTTCCCTTTTGTCCTTCTCAAGCCCTTCTACGAAATTGCCGACCTTTTGTTTGGATACTATTTTCAAGTCATATCTTTCCAACTGCTTTCCTATGTCTTTTAGATCATCTGCAATTATCTTTTTATTGACATAATACTTTTGAGCCAGCTTTTTCAAGGTCACAGGCTTTGTTGATATCAATAAAGTATATGTCAGATCAAATTTTCTTTCGTCATTGGTAAGTTTGTCTTCGCTTACATGATCGCTGTCCAATATATGATTGAGTGTCAATTTTGAACCTTCCCTGATTTTGAGGCAGATTCCCTTTCCCTTTTTTCTCTCAAGCTTCAAATCATCAGAGAACTTGGCAAGGTATGCATCCAGTCTGTCCAGGGAGTTCCTGACCGTCTTTTCAGAACAGTTTTCGTGTTCAGCCATTTCTCTTACCAGTACAAATATGTTCTTTTTTTCATATAATATCCTTACCAAGTTTTCTTCTCTCTTGTTCATAAACTCACCCTTTTGACATCGCTCATCATCGATTCGGCCAAAGATAGAAATCTTCTTTATGAATGGTTTTCCAACTTTGCAGACAGTTCTGCATTGTTTGGCTTGATTATATTGCAGGCAGACTATATGTTAAGCGGATAAAGAACAGTCTTAACTTCGCATGTCCCCACCTTTATTATACCATCCTGCAGCCTTGAAACAGGCTTTTCGGCTAATGTGGATTCATAAAGCACGTCTCTTGCGCCTGCAAATGCTGCTTCCTTTTTCATAGTTCTGTCGGGATTATAGAATCTTATGACCAAATCGCTCTTTCCCTCTGCCTTTTTAACGGCCGACAGTATGACATCACCCTTTATCTCAAATGCCGAATAATTCAAAGGCAGATTTTTCCCAGCAGGATTTGTTATTACAAAGTAAGTGGTGTTGTTTTTAAACTGAGCCCCTTGGTATGAGATGATAGGTGTTAGTATTTCCTTTGCATTCCTTGCAAATTCGTATGCCTGATATTTATCATGCCATGATATATGATATTTGGCATGTATTTTCTTGTTGATGAGCATTGCATCGAATGTCAAAGCCTTTGTTCCGGATTCCCTTCCGGGCCGGTCGTTCAAATTCTCCTTGCCAAGATATGGAGTGGCCCTCATCACGGTCATAGCAATTCTATTGTATTTCCCACCGGTTATCTGGTATTCCCTGACCGAATCTGTTACCACTTGTACTGCAGAGGTATTGTCTGATATGGCTACAAAGCTTTGCATTGGCTCTATGGTCCTTGGCTTCTCATTCCAGCCCTGCTCTTTCCAGTGCTCGACTTCTTTTAAATAAACATTTCTTTTTATAGTTCCGAATTGTTCATCAGCATACGAGCATTTTGCATGGATATCAGTGTTTATGATCAGCCTCATCCTATGCTCTATGGCTCTGTTGAGCACCGTGACATCGATCCCGATATTGGGATCATTTTTAACTAAGGAAATATCAAAATCTATGACATCACTTACAGAAGTTTTGCCCTCTCTTCTTTCTTTCAGGTCATATGGCAGAGGCATTTCAAATGTCAAATGCAATGTATTTTCAAGCTCATAGGGCTTTTTACAGATGCTTTTAACTTCAACATGCCTTAGGTATTTGTCGTCAACAGGCTCGGAATAGTCATAGCTGTCGCCTTCATCGCCGTCGTCTTCAAAATAGATTGCGTCCTTGTAATCCTTATTTCTCTTTTTATCATGCACGTCTATTGTTCCATCGTCATGCACAAATATTGAGAAATATTCATTTTCTATAAAATTGCCCTTTGCAAAATCACTGCCGCTGTGCTTGCCATATGTCTTTTCCTTTTCACGTATATACAAAGTCTTATAGCCAAACGGCTGCATTTTTTCTATATAAACCAATATTTCGGCATCATATATTTTTTTTACTTCCCTTTGCCAGCAAGCATTCTCATCGTTGTCAACTCCGATTTCCCTTATGGATTTCTTTAAGAGAGTATCGGTTACGTCCTTTATATCAATGATACGCGTGTCATATGCATTGCCTTGTCCATCATAGATTTCAACTTCGTCGGACGGCAAAAACAGCCGTGTTTTTAGAATGCCTCCTCTCTCGTATGGAAGAAGATTATAAACCTGGAATTGAAAATTGTCCTTAACCGGTATTTTAGTGCTTATTTCCCTCATCTTCAATTCAGTCAAAGATGTTGAAAGATTTTTTGCTTCAATGAATCTATGCTCAACATATCTGTTGGTCTCGTCGGAATTGCACATTCCTATGCTGTCGTGGGCGGAATTATCGAGCATCAGCTTCCAAATCTTTTCGAAAACCTTTTCCTCATACTTGAATCCAAGCATATATGACAATGAAGATATCGGTTCGGCGATATTTTGAATGTGACTTTCGATCCTGTTGTTCATTATTTTTAAATCCGCACGTGTTGAAAATATGCTCTTATGCGTCCTCGAGTATTGCCCGAAAGTGAATTCGCCTTGGTATCTTTCAAAATCCATGCCTTGCCTTTCGATTTCAGAAATGCCTTTTTCAAGAGGCACTATTTCAAAATCCATATCAGGCAGTATTTTTTCAGCCGTATCAATGATCTTAGGCAAATCCTTTCTAATGGGTTTTTGATCCTCTCCATTGAATAACAATATAATCCCTGTATTGTATTTTTCACTTAACTTATCTACAGCCTGCATTATATATTCTTTGAGCTTCTCAGGTCTTTCAGGAGGATATCCGAAGCTTCCGTAAGCATAAATATTGTGTGTGAACACTTCATCGCCATTCGGCGAGCCCCAATAAAATTCTCCATTTTTAACCAGGCCGTCGGAGATGCCCCTCCTAAATGCCGCATACTTAAATCCAAATCCCCTGTAAATTTGAGGCATCTGCTCGCTCATCCCAAATGAATCCGGAAGATATCCGACCTCCATGCAATTTCCAAGTTCCATGGCGCTGCGGGTCCCATAAAGCAGATTCCTCACCAGGGATTCGCCGGATATGACCAGGGTATCAGGCTGTGTATACCACGGCCCGAGTATTATCCTGTTTTCCTTGGCAAGTTTTTTTATCCTATCTTTCATCTCAGGCCTCATTGAGATATAATCTTCTATTATTGAAGTCTGTCCGTCAAACATAAAGCATTTAAATTTATCATCCTGCTCAAGCTGCTCAATGATTTCATCAAAATCATGAAGAGAGTAGAGCATGGATTTCGATGATGTAAAATACCATTCCCTATCCCAGTGGGTATGGGCGATTATTCCTATCTTTAATCTTTTCATTTTGCCTCCTTGTCGTAAATTCATATGATTTAGGTTAAAAAATTTTCTTTATATTGAAAAATCCGTATAAAGATAAGGGAACCATAAAGGGTCCCTTAATAGATTTAAAATATTTTTTTGAAAAAATGAATGAATAAAAGCCATGGTTTTGCTAAAAGACTTCCAATTTGCCTTTCTTTATTAAATTATTTCTGTAAAATACATTGATGACGGCAATCAATATAGAACCTACTGCAAGTCCCGTAATATATGCGAGTTTGCCGTGAATCAACGGCCATGCCCATACTGCAGATTCAGGAAACCATTGTACAGCTCCCAGTGCAATGGCTGTAACCGAGCCTATTACTGAACATATCACATACAAAGGAATTGTAAATGCAGGCCTCTCCAGTGCAAATGGAATAGCACCTTCCGAAATGCCCATAAACGCTAAAAATATGGATGTCTTTCCGACTTCATAAAATTGCCTATCATACACTCTTCTGCCCACAAGCTTTTTATCGATGAGAGTGCTCAATCCCAATCCTATCGAAGGGGTGACGATTGCCAGCACCCTTGCAGTTATGGGAAGGGTCTTCTCTATCGTAAATGCAGCGGCAACGAATCCTGCGGCTTTGTTGACAGGCCCTCCAAGATCAAAGGCTGTTGCAGCGGAAAGTATTATTGCATATACCATTTCTCCAGCCGTTCCTGCAGATTGAAGCACGTTTTTAATGCCGCCATTTATAGCTCCTCCAACAGGTGTCACCACATACACCATTACGATGTATGTAAAAAATGCCGTAAGCAAAGGGACTAAAAAAGTGGTCTTGAATGCGAGCCAATTATGCGATACCTTTATCTTCTCATTCAACCATTTTACAAAATACCCGACTGAAAAGGCTATTATGACTCCTCCTAAAAATCCTGAGGCAACAGGCGTTGTTGCTTTCCATTCTCCATCTGTCAATTTCAACATTGCAACTGGGTTATTTGCTATATACCCTCCGATAAACCCGGCGAGCAGAGCGGTTTTCCCTCCTATCGAGTTGGCAGCAAATGCCGCAAACATGGGTACTGCAAACCCGAATAATGTAAAGCCGAAGGTCGACATCGTATTTGCCAATCTTAAAAGCGACTCATTGAATCCTGTAAACTTTCCGGAATTCAATGCATCTACAATGGATAATGAAGGATCAATTTTTAAAATTACATAAGGTATGATTTGAGAAAATGCACCGATGAGTCCACCCATTATCAATATCGGTATCATATATGATATCCCGGTCATTACATGCCTGCTTATTTCTGTCCATACAGATTCCTTCCCATTGCCCGAACCGCCTACCCGGTGCACGGACTTATGCTCTGCAGGCTTGTTATCAGATGAGCCTATTGTTTTTTTTACAATTGCCATTCAAATCTCCTCCTTCTTTTATAATAAGTTATGTTAAAGTATACTGTTATTTATCATTATTGAATCCCAAATCTTCTTCGATCTCATCCAATACGCCTTTGGGGTTTTTGATTAATTCCTGAAGACCTACTTCATATACATCATATCCTTCAAATCTATCCATTCCCTCAGGCGTAATAGCCACTGAATGGATTATTATATCGGCTTGTGCAATATCTTCGGGCGTAAGTTTGTTTTTGATTCCATCCGAACCCTGAGTCTCGACCTTGACATCATAACCTTTTTCCTTTGCAGCTTTCTCCAATGCTTCAGCAGCCATAAAAGTATGAGCAAGCCCCATTGGGCAAGCACATAGTCCTATAAGTTTTCTTGCCATATTACTTCGCCTCCCATCTTGTTTATTGTGTTGCAGTATTTTTATTGGATCATGTTAAAACATAATGCTGATTTTTTGAGCAATCATAGTGCGTTTAGAACTTACATAGTGCTAACAGGCGAGCGAGATGCTCAAAATCAATATGTTTGTTAAACATAGCCTATATTTATTACGAGTTTAAAGCGTCATTTATCAATCCATATATTACATCGATATCGTTTGATTCATTCAAAACAGCCTTAAACTTATCGTCAACGAGCTTTCTGGATATCTTCGACAGCATGGTAAGATGTATGTTTTCCTTGTTTTCCTTTGGGGTCAAGAAAACTATCATCAGTTTGATATTCCTTCCTCCCCAATCGATAACATTCTTTGATTTTACAATCATCACTACCGGAAAGCTTATGGATTGAGATTTCGTGTGCGGTATTGCAAACGTATCATCGATTGCAGTATTAAACTCTTTTTCTCTGTCCCATAAATCTTTCAATGTCTGTTTTTTATCTTTAGATATGCCAAGTTCGTTTGCTTTACCTGCAATAAAATCCATAGCATCTTCTCTGTTTTTTAAATCTATATCCACAAATATATAATCTTTACTAAAGATTTCCAATTGTCATTCCCCTCTAATCATTTATTAAGGTGATAGATCCCATTTAAAACATGCCGATACTGTTTTAAAAAAACACCGCATGCTGTATTTATATTAACCTAATATAAATTCTTCCACCTTTCATAATTAATTATAACAATTAAAAATTGTTTTATTTTTATAAATTTTGCCGTTATATCGGTAAAACATAGCTATTTAACCGCTCAACTATATGCTATTCCATTGATACAAAAAGGGAGTGTTGCAAAATAGCTTTTAAAGGAACTTATAAAAAAGATTTTTTGCTATCTATAAAATTTTCTGTTTGCGGCAATACTAAAATAGATTTACTTCTACAGAGCAAAGGACTGATTATTGAAATGGAAATCAAATATTTTAAACTTAAAAACGACTATATTGCACTTTTGCCGTGCAATGTACAATTCACTTTAAAAAAGAACTCTATATTTCATATTCAGAATAAATATCGCTCCCCTATTACCGGTGATGATATGGTTGTAGTTGCAATAGACAAATGTACTCCTATAGCCGTACCTGTGCATATAGGAACTATACTTGATTAATAAAACCAGCTCTAACATTGCATAAATATAGGCCTTCCTCATTTATCTATAATGAGGAAGGCCTATATTTATTTTTTATAGATTTATACACATATTCTGTCTTTTCCTATTTTGCATGGAAAGTAAAGTGCCTAGGACGCTCTTTGTTTCAATCTCAATTTGTCTGCAACCATGGCTATGAATTCTGAATTTGTAGGTTTTCCCTTGCTGTTA
>CALCDS010000443.1 GCA_937900065.1 uncultured Clostridiaceae bacterium
ATAAAAAAAAGAAGGCCGAAACCTTCTAATCATTCATTTCCTTATATTCTCCTGTTACAAGATATACCGTCCACTCGCATATGTTTGTGACATGATCGCCCGCGCGCTCCAGGAACTTGCTTAGAAGCAGAAACTGTGCACCCTGGTTTATCGTCGAAGGGTCCTTTTTCATCAATTCGAGCAAATCGTTGAACACCTGCTTGTAGTGTGCATCAACTTTGTCGTCCATAAGGCAGACCCTTTCAGCCATCTCAATATCACGATTGATATATGCATCGATTGAACTATTTATCATTTCCCTTACTATCCGGGCCATGCTTGGTATATCTATCAACGGTTTGATGTATTCTTCACCCTTAAGCCTTACAGTTATCCTTGCAATGTCAACAGCATAATCAGCTATTCTTTCAAGGTCGGTTGCAAACTTAATAGATGCGAATATCCTTCTTAAGTCGATTGCCAGAGGCTGTTGCCTTGCAATCAGTTTCACGCATTTCTCCTCTATGGATGTTTCCATCTTGTCGACTATGTCGTCATTTTTGATGACCGTATCAGCCAAATCTGAATCATGGTTCAACAATGAGGTCATGCTGTCGGTTATCTGCTCTCCGACCCTGGTCCCCATTCTTATTATGTCATGGTGCAAGGACTCCAATTCGCTATTAAAAGTATCCCTTGGCAAATGTAACACCTCACTTTTATTTATACAATCCATATATAAATCAAGATATATGTCATCTTGAAACTTTCATATCGCCTATTGGAATATAACCGAGTTTTTTTATATATGGCTTCATCTTATCAGATGTAACAAAATCTATATAATCTTTGATTGCACCTTTTGCAGTGCCTCTTGTATACATATGCTCGTATGCCCATATCTTATACTTGCCGTTTGAAATGTTCTCGGCATTCGGCGAAACATCATCTATTTTTATTACATTTATGGATTTATTATCGTTTATATAGCTTAGTCCAATATAACTTACCGCTCCAGGTGTTTCGGAAATTCCCAAAAGCACTGCTCCGGATGAATCCTGAGTCAGTGTTTTACCTGATGATGTTTCCACGGCTCCCTTAAGTCCGTATTTTTTAAATGCGGCCCTTGTCCCGCTTGAAGAAGGCCTGTTTATGACAACCACGGGCACATCGTTTCCGCCGACATCCTTCCAGTTTGTTATCTTCCCGGTGAATATATCAACAAGCTGGGATTCGGTCAAATCCTCCACGCCGACACCTTTGTTCGATATCACCGCAAAGCCGGTTACAGCAACCCTGTAATCGCTTAAGGATTTATAATCTATCCCGCTTTTCTCTTCTGCAAAAATATCCGAATTTCCTATATCTGCCGAGCCCTGGGATACCGACGTAAGTCCGTTTCCGCTGCCTCCGCCCTGTACTTGGACGCTGACATTGGGATTATCGTACATGAACATTTTGGCAGCCTGTTCAGCCAAAGGCTGAAGCGCCGTTGAGCCTATCACAAGTATTGAACTTTGGTTATCTTCTTTGCACCCGGAAACCATCGATAATATTATAAATGAAATCAAACATATAATCGATAGTTTTTTAAAATTTACACATTTCTTTCTCATACGCTGTTTTCCTCCGGATTTAACAATTACTTGGAACCCTCGTGATGTCTATGAAATATCCTGCCTAAATATCTTGCAAAAAAATTGAATAAGAAGACCACAATCAAAAGCAATGCGGATGCTCCATCGGCAATCTGTCTTGCATCAGGAGCAAGAGCTTCCGAATTCACTTTCCATATATATACCGATAATGTTTCGGCAGGCCTTAGTGGACTTAAAGGTGAATTTCGAACAAGCGGATTCAATATGTCAAACCTGAGCTCAGGTGTCGTCATACCTCCTGTGTACAAAAGCGCCGCAGCTTCTCCAAAAACTCTTCCTGCTGAAATGATAGTTCCTGTAATCAATCCAGGCATGGCAGATGGAATTATTACCTTGTATATAGTTTCCCACTTTGAAGCTCCAAGTGCAAGGCTGGCTTCTTTTATGCTCGGGTCGACACCTCTTATGGCATCTTCGCTAAGTCTTGTCATGGAAGGCAAATTCAACACTGTCACAGCCATAGCGCCGGAGAGCAGCGAAAAGCCCAGCTTCATCCGGTTTACAAATATCAAAAATCCGAAAAGTCCTATTACAATCGAGGGGAGCGACGACAATGTTTCAATGCACAGCCTTATGAAGTTTGTTATCTTCCCAGGTTTTGCATATTCGGCCATGTATATTCCGGCTCCAACTCCAAGCGGTATCGTTATAACCATGGATAATACCAGCATGCAAAACGAATTGTAAAGTTGAGGAGCCACTCCTCCTCCGGTTTCCATGAATTTTGGAGAAGAGGTTATAAAATTCAGGTTAATCGTTCTTAGTCCCTTATATAATATATATCCCACTATCAAAAAGAGCAGCAGCATTACGGACAATGCAACCGTGTAAAACACTGCTGTTGCAATCCTGTCATATGTCTTTGCTTTCATTTCAATCTCCCCTCTTTGATATTCTGCGAATTAAAATTATAAATCCAAATGAAATAAGAAGAAGCAAAAGTGCCATGGACCATAGCGCATTGTTCCACGCTGAACCTGCTACAGTGTTCCCCATATCCATTGTTATTATGCTCGTCAAAGTTATGGTCGGATCAGTCAGGCCTTGAGGAAATTTTATGGAGTTTCCTATCACCATCTGTACGGCAAGCGCTTCTCCAAATGCCCTTGCCATGCCGAGCACCACTCCCGTAAATATTTGCGGAAGAGCAGCAGGGATCAGCACTCCCTTTATGGTCTGCCATCTCGTAGCGCCAAGCGCATAGGCCGCTTCCCTGTAATCCGACGGAAGGACCCTCAAAGAGTCGGCTGCAACACTCGCTATAGTTGGAAAAATCATTATCGTAAGCACGATTCCGGCGGCCAATAGGCTAAACCCAAGCCCTCCGACCGTATTCCTCAAAAACGGTACCAATATGCTAAGTCCGATCCATCCATATACTACAGATGGAATCCCGGCAAATAATTCGATCGCAGGTCTTAAAAATTTTTCTCCGAGTTTTGGAGATATTTCGGTCATAAATACTGCTGAACATATGCTGATTGGAGTGCTAACAAGCACGGCAAAGATCGAAACAATTATAGAACCAGCTATAAAAATCGCTGCGCCGACATACGGCTGCCCTCTCGAACCTATCTTTTCAGGAGCCCATGTTGATGAAAACAGAAAGTCAAATATCGATACATGGTCTGTTGTAAATGTAGCAACCCCTTTTGAAGCTATGAAAAAAAATATGGAAAGCGTTAAAATTATTATCAACATGCCGCAGGCCGTAGTATACGATTTTCCAATAAGCTCGCTTTTTCTTTTAGATTTTATGATTGCAATATCATTTTTGTCCATATATCATTCCTCTTTCATTGGAATATAGTATGCATTTTAAGATTAACCAAATCTTCCGGTTATATAATCCTCTGTCCTTTTGTCCTTTGGCTTATAAAAAAGCTCCTCTGTAGGCCCGAGCTCGACCACCACACCTGAAAGGAAAAAAGCGGTTGTATCGGATATCCTGCCTGCCTGCTGCATGTTATGTGTCACTATAACAACAGTGTATTTTTGCTTGAGCATAGCTATCAAATCCTCTATCTTGGATGTTGAAATCGGATCAAGGGCTGATGTCGGTTCATCCATAAGTATAACATCAGGCTCGACAGCCAGTGTTCTTGCAATGCACAGCCTTTGTTGCTGGCCTCCTGAAAGTCCGATTGCGGATTTAGAAAGCCTGTCTTTGACTTCATCCCACAGCGCAGCGCCTTTAAGGCTGTTTTCTACTATATCATCAAGTTTTGATTTGCTTTTTATGCCATGGACCCTGGGACCGTATGCTATATTGTCATATATGGACATTGGAAAGGGATTTGGCTTTTGAAATACCATGCCCACTTTTTTTCTAAGATATATTTTATCGTAGTTCTTATATATGTCCCTGCCTTCAAACAATATGCTCCCTGAAATCTTTACGTTTTCAATAAGATCGTTCATCCTGTTCAATGTTCTTAAAAATGTGGACTTGCCGCAGCCTGACGGACCTATCAATGCGGTGATTCTATTTTTCTCAATTTCCATGCTTACATCTTTAAGAGCATGGTTAGTTCCATAGTATAAGTTAAGATCGCTTATTTGAATTATCTTATCCATGATTGCCTCCTTAAGTATGGAGCATTATAATG
>CALCDS010000444.1 GCA_937900065.1 uncultured Clostridiaceae bacterium
TTCAAGCATTTTTACATTTTTGAAGAACCGTCCCCTAAAGTAAGTGTTGATTTTTGAGCATCCTCGCTTACCCGTTCACTTGGATTGCTCAAAAGTCAACGCCGTGCTTTAACATAGCCAAAAATTATTTTGCAACAGCCCCTTTTTCATATCTTAATGAAGATTCGATTTGGACAACACAGTAGAATTTTTATATATAAGCATAGAATTTTGTATTCAGTTCTATTCTGAATTGTGTGATAATTTAAATAAAAGACATAGACATATAATAAGACAAACTAATAATTTAGATGCCTTCGGTAAATCAATAAGGTAGTTTGTCTTGATATTCGCTTCGCTCATAATAAGACGAACTAATAATTTAGATGCCTTCGGTAAATCAATAAGGTAGTTTGTCTTGATATTCGCTTTGCTCATAATAAGACAAACTAATAATTTAGGATTATTACAAAATAAGGTACTTGGAAATGGTATATATTCAATACTTTATTTTGTAATGATATATATTAATTATATAAGGGGGTTTCTTTATGAAAAAGGTAGGTTTAATTCTGCTTGTTGCTGCAATGTTGATGACAGCTACGCTGTCAGGGTGTGGAAGCAAGCCAGCTCCAACTGCAGGTGGTGATGGCAATAAAACTGAAGAAAATGCTCCTGCAAAACCAACGGTAGGTGTTGCTATCTATAAGTTTGATGATACTTTTATGACAGGCGTGCGCAATAACATCTCAAAGGCTGCAGGCGACACTGCTACCCTCGATATCGTTGATAGCCAGAACTCACAACCAACCCAAAACGACAAAGTCGACCTCTTCATAACCAAGAAATACAATTCAATGGCAATTAACCCTGTTGACCGTACGGCTGCAGGCGTTATCATTGAAAAGGCACAAAAAGCGAACATACCTGTTGTATTCTTCAACCGTGAACCATTACCGGAAGATATGAAAAAATGGGACAAAGTTTACTATGTTGGAGCCAAAGCTGAAGAGTCCGGAACTATCCAGGGACAATTGATTGTTGATTACTGGAAGGCTCATCCGGAAGCTGATAAGAACAAAGATGGGAAATTACAATATGCAATGATAAAAGGCGAACCAGGGCATCAGGATGCAGAGCTCCGCACTCAGTATTCGATACAGGCTGTTAAGGATGCTGGAATTGAAGTTGAAAAGCTTGCAGAAGATACAGGAATGTGGGATCGTGTAAAAGGACAGGAAAAAATGGCAGCATTCCTAGCTTCTCACGGAGACAAGATTGAAGCTGTATTTGCAAACAATGATGATATGGCACTTGGAGCAATAGAGGCTTTAAAGGCTGCTGGATACTTCAAGGACAACAAGTACATGCCGGTTGTCGGAGTTGATGCTACGGCTCCTGGAATCCAGGCACTTCAGGATGGAACAATGCTTGGAACAGTATTGAATGATGCTAAAAACCAGGGTATTGCTACATTCAAAATTGCATATGTGCTTGCAAAGGGTGAAACACCAAGCAAAGACAATATAGGATTCGATATCACTGATGGCAAATATGTTTGGGTACCATATGTAAAGATTACAAAGGATAATATCTCGGATGCTCAACAATAAAATTCCGTTTACAATATATGGATTGCCAATCTTCAAAAAGATTTAGGGAACAATCCATGGAATTCGTTGACTCTGTAACAGTCCGCATTGCGATTATGGGGTCGATGAAATAAGCTGATTTGCTCTTGTGGGAAGGCAGGGGAGTAATGGAATTTACGTTGCTCCCTTGTTTTCAAATGCGCTGGCATTAGATGATTGATTTATAGAAAAGAGAATGGGTAAATCGTGTTCTCTTT
>CALCDS010000445.1 GCA_937900065.1 uncultured Clostridiaceae bacterium
GTATTTTTTATGTGAAAATAATATTATAATAGTCATATAATTTATAAAATCATATTTGGGGAGGTCTGACATGCAAAACGGTCTTAATCTTATGTTCGGTTCTATGCCTGTGTTCTTTTTTATAATATTTGCCATTGTTTTAGGAGCATTCATTTTTAATATAGTAAGGGGAATAAGGACATGGAAGCATAACAATTCCCAGCCAAGGCTTGCAGTTGATGCAAAGGTTGTATCGAAGCGCACCAATGTGATAAACCATATGCATAATGATGCCAACAATGTGAGCAATTATCATACAAGCACGTCGTATTACGCGACATTTGAAGTTGAAAGCGGCGACCGTATGGAATTTCATGTGGATGGAAGCGAATATGGAATGCTGGCCGAAGGCGATGAGGGAAAGCTTTCATTCCAGGGTACAAGATATTTGGGCTTTGATAGAAAATAAGTCAAGAAAATTCTTCTGCAACCGAAAAATTTTCTATTGATGCAATATAAAATGTCCGAGCTTTTTGTATTATGCCATGCTTGGGGTATAAAAGATATGTTGCCCAATGAATAAATAATTCATTGGGCAACATATTTATAAACAATCTCGCAAAATGTATGATACCGGTTAGACAGATGCCCCTTGCCGCAAATTTGTGTCCGCGCTCTGCACGCAAAGATATGCAAAATGCCAAGAATGCCATTTTCCAGATTACCATGAGGATTTATCGGGCTTCATTTTCTCTAATTCAGACTTTATCTTATGAAGCCCTTTACCTATGCTGATTTCTACGGCAGCGATGACGGCTCCCTCAACGAGCGGAGCATGTACTAACAATACTTTTTCTCTCATGATTTCAGGAAGGCTCTCGATCGCCATTTCAGAGCTCATCATGGAACTTCCCAAATCGTAAAAAACAAGCACTCCGTCATCTGAAAACAACTTTTGTATAGCTAAAGCTATCTGCGATGCATCGGTGCCCATGCGGCCGTCTTCCATGCCGCCTATGGCTTCGATTTTCACCTTTCCCGATACCATCTGCCTGGCCATTTCCTTTGTGCCTTCCGCTATTTTTTTGCTATGGGATACGATCAACATGCTTATCATACTTCTCACCTGCAGTATCAATACCGGTTTTCCAATTCGATGACAGATTCGTATATGGTCTTGAATATGAGATAACTTGAAGTTGCTCCAGGGTCCTGATGGCCTATGCTTCTCTCACCTAGGTAACTTGCCCTTCCCTTTCTGGCCTGTATATTTTTTGTCCCTTCTACTCCATCTTGTGCCGACTTTGCAGCAAGCCTAAGTATTTCATCGCAACTTAGGCCCTTGTCTATTCCGCCTTTGATTGCATCTAAAGCCGGCTCTATTGCATCGATCATTGTCTTATCCCCAAGATCGGCCCTTCCCCTCATCTTTATGCCTGCTTCAGCTCCAGTCAGCATTGCTGCGAAATCGTTTATGTCTATCTCGCTTTTGCCGGAGACTTCAGCGCCCGCCCTTATAAATGCGGTTCCGTACAGAGGCCCTGATGCTCCACCCACTGTGGATACGAGAGTGATCCCCACGGTTTTAAGTATTACGCCTATATCTTCAACCGCGATATCCTTGATTTTTCGGGATACCGCCCTAAAACCCTTGCTCATGTTGATTCCATGATCCGCATCGCCTATTGCCGAGTCAAGCTCTGTAAGGTATTCCCTGTTTTCCTCCATGACAGCATCGATCCTGTCTATTATGTATTTTACATCTCCTGCTTTCAACCCCATCTTAGACCCTCCTTTTTAATATCGGTTCTGCTAAATAATGCTGATTTTTTGAGCAATCCGGGCGAGC
>CALCDS010000446.1 GCA_937900065.1 uncultured Clostridiaceae bacterium
TGCAAAAGTTCTTGATAAGCGAGAGCAATAAGCCTTAGAACTTATAAAGTGCGAACAGGCGAGCGGGATGCTCAAAAAAGCAACATCTTTGTTAAACAGAGTCAAAGATTAAAATTTCATTCAGGTAAACTTTGCGAGCTTAATGGATAAATTGCTTAATTTTAGAGTTTGTTATCCCTATATTAACAATAATGGAGGTAAATATTGATGTACAAAAAAGTTTCGTCTTCCCTAAACTTTGTTGCAATGGAAGAGGATATATTGAAGTTTTGGGATGAGAACAATATGTTTGAAAAGAGCGAAGAGCAGAGCAAAAACGGTAAAAATTTCACGCTGTTTGACGGGCCTCCTACTGCCAATGGAAGGCCTCATATAGGTCATGTGCTCACCAGGGTGATAAAGGACTTGATACCAAGGTACAAGACCATGAAAGGGTATCATGTTTTAAGAAAAGCAGGGTGGGACACCCACGGTCTTCCTGTGGAGCTTGAGGTTGAAAAACAGCTCGGCATATCCGGGAAACCGCAGATAGAGGATTACGGTGTTGAAAAATTTATAAAGAAATGTAAAGACAGCGTATTCACTTATGCAAACGAATGGAAGCAGATGAGCGAGAGGGTCGGTTACTGGATAGACATGGAAAACCCATATGTAACCTATCATAACGACTATATAGAATCGGTTTGGTGGGCTTTAAAGACAATATGGGATAAGGGACTTTTATATAAGGGATATAAGGTCGTACCATACTGCCCGAGATGCGGAACGGCTTTGTCGAGCCATGAAGTTGCCCAGGGTTATAAGGATATTGTGGAGACATCCATATATATAAAATTCAAAGTCAAGGATGTTGATAACACTTATTTTCTCGTATGGACCACAACGCCGTGGACGCTTCCAAGCAATGTGGCTCTTGCCATAAACAAGGATGAAGACTATGTAAAGGTTGAATACGAAGGGCAGTACCTGATACTTGCAAAGCCCAGGCTTGAAGTTTTGGGCAATGAGGCAAATATTGTTGAGACTTTCAAGGGAGAAAAACTTGAAGGCATGGAATATGAACCTTTATTCAAATTTGCTTCACCTGACAAGAAAGCTTATTATGTATGTTCAGGCGATTTTGTAACTATGACCGATGGCTCCGGGATCGTGCATATTGCTCCTGCATTTGGTGAAGATGACTTTAATTTAGGTAAAAAATATGATCTCCCGATGGTGCAGCTTGTTGATACGCAGGGCAAATTTAAAGAAGAGGTCACGCCGTGGAAGGGCATGTTTGTAAAGGATGCTGATAAGCTGATAATAAAAGAGCTTGAATCGAGGGGAATGCTGTTTAAAAAGGAGGAGCATGAACACTCGTATCCTTTCTGCTGGAGATGTGACACACCGCTTTTATACTATGCCAGGGATTCATGGTTTATAAAGACGACTGCGGTCAAGGATAAGCTTATTAAAAATAACAGTACCATAAACTGGTATCCTGAAAACATCAAAAACGGAAGGTTTGGAAATTTCATTGACAATGTCATAGATTGGGGCATAAGCCGTGAAAGGTATTGGGGCACTCCTTTGAACATCTGGACTTGCAAATGTGGGCACGAGGAATGCATAGGGAGCATTGCCGAGCTGAAGGAAAAGGGAATAGATGTTCCTGATGATATTGAACTTCACAAACCTTATATAGATGCTGTGAAACTGAAATGCCCTAAATGCGGCGGCGAAATGACAAGGGTGCCTGAGGTTATCGACTGCTGGTTTGATTCAGGTTCAATGCCTTTTGCACAATGGCATTATCCTTTTGAAAACAAGGACAAATTCAAAGAAAATTTTCCGGCACAGTTTATAAGCGAGGCAATAGACCAGACGAGGGGCTGGTTTTATACACTGCTTGTGATTTCAACTCTGCTGTTTGACAGGGCGCCTTTTGAAAACTGCGTGGTACTTGGCCATGTACAGGATAAATATGGATATAAGATGTCCAAACACAGGGGAAATGTCGTAAGCCCTTGGGAGGCATTGAATAAATACGGTGCTGATGCAACAAGGTGGTATTTCTTTGCAGGTTCACAGCCTTGGCTTCCATCCAGATTTTATGAGGAAGCTGTCGTGGAGCGCCAGAGAAAATTCATGGGAACTTTGTGGAATGTATATGCCTTTTATGTGCTGTATGCAGACATCGACAAGTTCAACCCAAATGATTATAAATCAAAAACAAGCGGCAATATAATGGATAAATGGATAATATCCAAGCTCAATTCATTGATAAAAGAGGTAGACTATAATCTTGACCATTACAGGATTACGGAATCTGCGAGGGCAATGGCAAGCTTTGTAGATGAACTTTCCAACTGGTATGTTCGCAGGAACCGTTCAAGGTTCTGGAAAAGCGATATGACCGACGACAAGGCTGCGGCATATATGACATTGTATGATGTGCTTGAGAAATTCATAAGGCTTGCTGCGCCGTTCATACCTTTTATGACTGAAGAAATATACCAGAACATAGTGAGAAATGCAAACCCTGATGCTCCTATAAGCGTGCACCTGTGCAGCTATCCTTCATATGATGAGAGCCTCATCGATAAAAAACTGGAAGATGAGATGGAGATAGCATATGACATAGTGCAGCTTGGAAGGTCGGTTAGAAATGAAGCCAACATTAAAAACAGGCAGCCACTTTCAAAGATGATAGCAAGCTTTAAAGAAGGCAGCCTTCCCGAATATTATATAGACATAATAAAGAGTGAACTCAATATAAAGGAATTGCTGTTTAAAGACGATATAAAGGAATATGTACAGTATGGCTTCAAGATAAACTATCCTGTGCTTGGACCAAAGTACGGAAAACTTGTGCCGAAGATAGGCGAGGCTTTAAAGAATGCATCTCCTGTTGAAGCGGCAGCAAGCCTGAAGGGCGGCGGCAAATTCAAAATAGATGTATCCGGCTCTGAGGTTGCTCTTACATCAGACGATGTGGAAATCACAATGAAGGGCAAGAAAGGTTATGGTTTTGCAACGTATGGCTCCATATCGGTTGTGCTCGATGAAACATTGAACAAGGATTTGATAAATGAAGGCTATGTAAGGGAAATAATAAGCAAGATACAGAATATGAGGAAGGATTCAGGCTTTGAAGTTGCCGACAGGATAGCATTTTATTATTTCGGCAATGAAAAACTTGACAAGGTCATAAAGGATAATCTTGATTTTATAAAATCCGAGACCTTATCAGATATCGTATATGATGAAAAGAAAAGCGAAGCTTCATACACCAACTGGAATATAAATGGTGAAAAGCTGAACATGGCTGTAAAGAGAATATAA
>CALCDS010000447.1 GCA_937900065.1 uncultured Clostridiaceae bacterium
GCAACCATGCCTTCAATCATGCCCCAGAGCGAGAAATCCTGACCTCCGTATACCAGCATCCACGATTGAATAGTGTTGTTAAAGAAATAAGCACCGAATCCAACCAGGAATATCATTATAATGCCTGAAACCGCTGCACCGATAACGCAGCCCCTGATTCCACCGGTCGCATTGCCTATGATTGAAGCGCACCCTATTTCAAAGAAGCAGGTAAATGTCAGAGGAATAACAACTGTCGGGAACATGCCCGCCGTCAATATGATCGTAATAGTTGAAGTGATCATAGACACTATAAATCCGAGTATCAAAGCATTTGGAGCATAGCCAAATATAACCGGGCAGTCAAGTGCAGGAATAGCACCTGGAACGAGCTTATCGGCTATGCCTTTAAATGCAGGAACGATTTCAGCGATCAACATACGAACGCCTTGCAGCAATATAGTGACGCCAACGCCAAAGTAAATCGAGTGAGTGAAAATATATGTGAATATTCCGGTCTTTCCTTTAGCATAGCCCCAAACTTCAGCCGGATTAAAGCCATTGGCACTTAAAATAATTGCCATAACGATATAGGTTAATGCAATAGTAATTGAGCCAGTGATCGATACCTCTCTTAAAAAGCCGAGAGATTTAGGAAATTTCAGATCTTCAGTGGACTTTGTCTTGTCTCCGAATGCTCTGCCGAGAAGTCCGGATATCACCGATAGTATTGTTGTCGGATGACCTATTGTAAATGAATCGTCGCCTGTAACTTCTTTAACAAACGGGCGAATCAGGTTCGGGGAAATTATCATGTATGCGGCCGTAAATATTGTGGCCAGCACGACCAATTTGACACCGCTCAATCCCGCATCAACGCCTGCCGCGATGAATACAAACGGGAACCAATACAGCATATGTCCTGTTAAAAATACAGATTTCCACTTGCTGTAGCGTGCAAACAAGATATTGATCAGAAACGCAACCACCATTACGATGCCGATTTGGGTACCGAATTTTGCTCCGATATCCACCGCAGTTGCTGCTTTTGCCTGAGGCATCATTGTATTGAATGCCGTTGCCAACCCGTCGATCGAGTTCCCGGTGACGATACCTGTACCTGTAGATAAAACGAAAAATCCGATTGCAGTCATGAACGTCCCGCGGACGACTTCAGTAAAAGGTTTCTTTTGCAATATTAAACCGATAAGTGCGATAATAGCAAGAAAGATAGCACCCTGTCCGAACACTTCATTAATTATAAAATTGAGCACTCCCATGAATTAACCCTCCTTATTTTTTAAATTTTTAAAAAACGTCAAGGTCTTTTCTTCAACTTCAGCCTGATTCATAAAGTTGTCAATGCTTATGACCGGTACTTTTGCCCTGTCGATGATCCTTTCGGATAATTCTTTCGAGATGAAGATGACATCGCATTTATTCGCGCAGCAGGTACCGACGTCGCCGCAGAACACTTCAGCCTCTAAATTGTGTTTTTTTAGTATGCTTTCGATCTTCATTCTCAACATCAATGAAGATCCGCACCCAAATCCGCAGACTGTTTGAATCTTTATTGTTCCCATTGTAAAACCTCCTTTCCGATTGTTTATAAACGCATCAGTAGAAAAATTTTCCTGCTTTCGCGCCATAGAGGCTAAAAGGGCTTCCCGCCTATATGGCAGGAGACACCTATCGCCTCGTTATATAAAATGCATGATGCATTTAAAGCCTTATTCATTTATTAACGAATAAACTTCCCGAGCGCTTCGGCATGAAGCGATTTTGCCGATCATTCCTTCTATCATCAATTTTTCAGCTACTGCCTTCAAAACATTAATATGAGAAATATTATCAACACATGCCATACATAAAACCACGCTTACAGGATCATTTATAGAGCCGAATTCAACCGGATTTTTTAAAGTTATCAAAGATACTCCGTCTTGCAATACATCTGGAGACGGTTTAGCATGAGCCAATGCAAATCCCGGCGTTACAACCATATACGGGCCCAAACTAAGTACGGCTTTAATCATGTCATCGATATATTTTCTTTTTATATTCCCTTTTTGCAGCAGTATATTTCCGGATGCTTCTATGGCTTCTCTCCAATCTCTTGCATTTACATTGACTTTGATATTGTCGATACCGATTATCTCTTTCATACTATCCCTCTAATCATGCATATTGAATATTATGTTTGTTGATATCTTATCGGATTTCAAACTCAATAAATTCAACTTGTTTTCAAAAATATATATTAATTTTAATACGGAATCCTCATTTTTGTTTTTGATTCCAAGCACAACGAGGTTCCTTACTATTTTGGTATTTTTATTTCCAAATAAGATAGGCTTTCTTATCACCAGCATTGCAGTACAATCTTCATTTATCCCATCCTCTGTTCCGGCATGAATAAATGCCGTTTCAGGCACTAAAACCATATAGGTCCCAAATTGGTCGACAGCCTGTATCATTCTATTGATATATCTTTGCTCGATCTTGCCTTTGTCCAGCAATGGTTTTGCCGCCAATCTGATTGCGTCAGCCCATGTTTTACAAGTGTCCACGATTTGTATATCTTCCCTTGCTATATAATCCTTAATATAAGCCGGTTTCCTTTCCCCTTTTTCAGAGTTTGCATATGACCTGATAAAATGAGTGGACATCATTGAATAGGACAGCTGGAATAAACGGTTTTTTATATATTCGACATCTTCAGGATACAACAGCGGATTAACCTTGATTGCAGGGATATCGTCTATCTGGTAATCATTTGTAGAAATAATCAAATTGACTTCATTTTTCTTCAGATAATCTTCAGCATCCTTCTCTGATATGGGTCCCACAATCTTGCATTCCGGAATGGCCTGTGAAATCCTCGTTCTTAAAATAGAAGAAGTGGCTATGCCAAATGAACATACTAAAAGCACTGTAAGTCTTGATTCCGTCTTAAAACTATTTTCATAGGCCGAAGCAATATACATTGCAATAAACGCGATCTCATTTTCATCGAATTCCAGATTGAATCTTTTTTCACATTTTAATAATTCCTTCTTAGTGAATTCATATATAATAGGAATGCTGATCTTTATCTGGTATAATAATTCATTTTTGATAGCTATTTTATTTCTTATGCGGTATATGGCGACTCTCAAATGAAGCGTCAAACCATGTATGAAACGTTCTTTACTGTTTATATCCAGCGGCTGTATAGCCTGCAGCTCATTAAACAGATACTCTGAAATTATACTTGCCTCGTCAATATTGTCTTTATGCATTTTTGAATCATCAAAATATTGAGCCGCTCTCTCGGCATTCATAAATAAACTGCAGAAGTAAAATTTATCGCCTGCCGAATACGGATAATCGCTCAAGGCGCTGATTATGAATCCATATTCTTTATAAGTCTTTATTTTGCCGATATCGCTCTGCTCTTTAGCAGACAAGATGTTTCCATTGCTTATTCTGAGCAATGAATAATCAAGCAATAATTTTATTTTAATAAATTCAGCAAATTTGATATTGAGTTTGTTTTCAACCGACTCAATTATTTTATTTGCTGTTTTGTCAAATTCCATCAACCTTGTATTTTCCATTACAACGTTCATTATTATTTCATCCGAAACCAATTTAGATACTCTCTTTTCAAAGCATCGTCGGATTTTAAGTTCATTTCCGGAAACTTTTAAGCCTATGCCCTTTGTTTTTTGGATTCCAATTCCTTCTTTTCCAAACTCATTCTCAATCTCTTGAAATGAAGTTATTACAGTTTGTCTGCTTACACGGCAAGCATCGGCTAAATGGTCAAATGTATTTACGGGATTGCACAACAGCAATAATTCAATAATCGATGAGCGCTCATCTCTATTTAAAGTCCTATAATTTAACGATTTGAGTTTTTTGCGCAGATCAGAGATTTCCGATTCATCAGCATTTATCTTTATGCCCTTGCTTGACTTTCTGTCGATGATTACCTTTGAGTCCGATAAAAATGAATCGATAAAGCTCAAATCATTTTGTATTGTCCTGGGGCTGACATTAAACTTAAGTGCCAATTGGTTGATCGTTATATACTCCCTTTGAGAGCACAAATAAATTAAAATATCCCCTTGTCTTTTTGTCAGTACCATTATCCAACCCCCAATTCTAATGTTATACAGTTTATTATATCCGTTCAATACTAATAACTTGCAGCCATTGTAGCAATTATTGTACTATCATAGATTTCATTTTTCGGATTTTTCAGATATTATATGTGACAAAAATCTGTAACTTGACATATGCAGACATCACAATATTTCAATATTATGGATAATGTTTTTGTGTAGAGTGTATGGAATAAGATATGATAAGATAGAATCATAGATTTGTTTATGAAATGTACAGATAATCAATAAAATTATCGGTTCAGATAAAACTTTAAAAATTGATTAATCCAAATATCATTGCTTTTATCTTCCTGACATAATATGATCCACCAATGCCTGAGGCAGGCATTCGAAGAAGGCAGCACTTTTGGACAAATGGCCGACTTGATATCTGGATTTGGGATTTTTAGCGCAAAGCGCTTTAAATACTGTTTCAGCCGCTTTTTTAGGATCAGTCCTTTTTTTATCAAATTTACTGAGGGACTCCTGATTTTTTATAAGAGCTTCCTTGTACAAATTTAGACGCTCTTTAGGCCATTCTTTCATGGAATTTTCAAGCTCCAGTGCATTTTTTGCAGGCGAAGGAGTATCCATGCCTCCGCAGCGTATCAATATATTTGGTATCTTCCACGGCCCAAGCTCTATTTGAAGCGTACGTGCCAGGCAATTTTGTGCAAAGTCACATGCATGTATGCTTGAAACATACGGTATTGGTATCAACGAAGGAGTAGCGATCCATAAAATTCTCCCATGAGCCTCTCTGATAAGCGGAAGGAAAGCCTGTAAAAGTGCAACCGGGCCAAGGATGCGCGTTTCAAGTTCGGTCCGGAACTTTCCTATGTCCATAAGCTCTATGGGTGCGATAAAACCTCCTCCGGCATTGTTGATTACAGAATAGAGCCCTTTTATATTTCTCGCTGCCAGTTCCTTCTTTACTATTTCAAGAACATTTGGGATGTGTTCCTGTATTGTAAGGTCAAGTGGGAACACCGGGACAAGATTTTTTTCATCGATATCCTTCAAGCTATTAAAATCCTTTTCCTTACGCACGGTTGCAAACACTAAAAATCCATGCTGCGCAAGAAATAATGCAATAGACCGGCCCATACCCGATGAGCATCCCGTAACAAGTACACTTTTCTGATAATATGTTGAATCTTCATTCATATAAATTGCCTCCCAGAACATCAATACTATGTTGACTTCTATATTGCAGCTCAAATATCAATTTAGAATCCTTTAACAGGCAGTTACAGGTTCATAGGTCCGGGATGCCAGTTTTCAAGTCCCTTATCTACATGGTAATAATGATTGATAAGATCGTTTATATATTTTTTCTGCGCATCTTCATCTTTTAGATCCAATCCTATGGAACCTTTGAATAAACCTGAAAATAGACTTGGCATCAATACAGCGGAAATCAACTGTGTCACAAAAATTTTTATATCATCCTTATCTTTTTCTCTATCGATTTCACTTATTTTATCTATTAAACAGTTTAATAATTTTTTGAAAAGCCTGGAAGAAAAATTAGATTTATCATTATTCACAAAGCTTTCATACAAGTGCGCTTTTGTAATTCCGGGATATTTCATTGAACCTGCAAGCAGATAAAGCAAAAGTGCCTGAAGCAATTCTCCCGGATTTTGATATTGCTTTTGGATTATGGCATAATAATCATCCTGAAAATTTTTTATCGTCAGTTTTAATGTCTCTTCCAGCAGGTTTTCTTTGGACCTGAAGTAATAGTTTATAGCAGCACTGTTTACGCCGGCCTCTTTTGCTATGCCGCGTATGGTGATTGAGTGGATGCCGTATTTCTCAATGAAGTTTATCGTAGCTTCTATTATTTTTTCCTTTGTGAGCTTTTGTGATAAATCCATAGTTATCCTACCTTTTATAATGATGTGATAGATTTAATCATATGATTAAATCTATCACATCATTGATTTAGTGTCAATATGTCCCTGAAATATAAAACATATTTCAGCCAACACAGACTCACTTGAATTGCTTGAAAGAGCAACATTTACTTTAACATCATCTAACCTTTTAACTTAAATACAATGATACCGGCTATCATCAATAAAATGCCCAGCGGCTTTGTAACATCAAATTTTATCTGGGGGACCCCAAATAACCCGAATGTATCGATTATAGTGGCGACTATGAGCTGTGCGACAAGTTGTATTTCTATTGAATACGCAGTGCCTAACAGAGACATCCCTCTCATTACGCTGTAAACTATTATCACTCCAAACGCTCCGCCCAAAAGATATAACTTATTCACTTCACTGACTCTTTTTAAGCTTCCATTGCCCCAGATAAACATTGTGATAAGTGCCACGCCAAATCCGACAGCATGTACAACAGTTGTCGTTTCAAACAAGCCTATCTTATCGCTCAAACGAGTATTGAAAACACTTTGCAGGCTTACAAAAATACCTGCAAGAACCGAATATAAAATTCCAAGCATGATTACCCCACCCTTTATATCTAAAAATTTATAAGCATTTCAAAA
>CALCDS010000448.1 GCA_937900065.1 uncultured Clostridiaceae bacterium
TCAAAATCAACATCCTTGTTAGACAGAGCCATGTTTTAAAAGGAGAGATTTTAATAATGTTGAATGCTTTTTCCAGAACTGAACTGCTTTTAGGCAAAGAAGCTATGAACAAGCTTAAAAATAGTACGGTAGCTGTATTCGGAATAGGGGGTGTGGGATCATATACTGTGGAAGGGCTTGCAAGATGCGGAGTTGGAAGACTGGTACTTGTAGATGACGACAGGATATGCCTGACCAACATCAACAGGCAGGTACATGCCACAGTTAAGACAGTCGGAAAATTAAAAGTTGATGCTATGAAAGACAGGGTACTCGAGATAAACCCAAAGGCAGTGGTCGACACTTACCAGAAATTCTACTCCAGCGATACTGCTGATGAGCTGCTTTCATCTGAATATGATTATGTCGTAGATGCCGTTGATACGGTATCGGCCAAAATAGATATTATAGTCAGATGCAAAAGTATGGGGATACCCGTGATAAGCAGCATGGGTGCGGGCAACAAACTTGATCCTACGAGGTTTAAAGTAGGCGACATATATAAAACGACGATTGACCCGCTTGCAAAGGTGATGAGAAGAGAGCTGAGACGAAGGGGAATCGATTCACTTAAAGTCGTTTACTCTGAAGAGGAACCTTTAAAACCCGATCAACAGAGCGATGCGTGTTGCAAAATGAGTTGTATATGTCCTCCGGGAACAAGGAGAAAATGCAGTGAAAGAAGGCAGGTCCCGGGCAGCATATCGTTCATACCTTCGGTAGTCGGGCTGATAATTGCAGGAGAGGTTGTAAAGGATATGGTCAATATTAGTTTGACTTAATATTGTAGGTTTTGTATTATAATATATGGATAATACCCAGGTATGGTAATTGGAGGGTCGCAATGGAAACTGATTTGGTAAGGGAGAATATAAAGAAAAGGCTTAACCGGATTGAAGGACAAGTAAGAGGAATACAGAGGATGATAGATAACGATGAAAGCTGCGACAACATACTGATACAAATAGCGGCTGTAAGGGCGGCTATAAACAAAGTTGGAGGTATGGTGCTCCAAAACTATGCCCATTCATGCATAAAGAATAAAATCAATAAGGATGAGTATGAAAAATCAGTTGATGATCTTATCGAAACTATAATAAAGTATACAAAATGAATATGCCTACAATTCAAGATGAAGGGAGATAGAGCGATGAGTTTTGAAGAGATTAAGAGAACAGATCCAGAGGTATATGATATTATAATGAAGGAAATTTCAAGACAGAGGACCCATATCGAGCTTATCGCATCAGAAAATTTTACAAGCGAAGCAATTATGCAAGCCCAAGGATCAGAGCTTACAAATAAATATGCGGAGGGCTATCCTGGCAAAAGGTATTATGGAGGCTGTGAATTTGTAGACGAGGTCGAAACATTGGCAAGGGAGAGGCTTAGGCAGCTGTTTGGAGCCGAACATGTAAACGTACAGCCGCATTCGGGTTCCCAAGCAAATATGGCAGTTTACTTTGCGCTTCTTAAACCTGGAGATAGCGTGCTTGGAATGAATCTTTCCCATGGAGGCCATCTCACTCACGGCAGTCCTGTAAATTTTTCAGGAAGGCTTTATAATTTTTATTCATATGGAGTGAATGAAAAGACCGGAAGGATCGATTATGATGAATTAAGGGATAAGGCCTTAAAGGCAAAACCTAAACTTATAATATCAGGTGCAAGTGCATATCCGAGAATAATAGATTTTAAAAGGATAAAGGATATCTGCGACGAAGCAGGTGCTTTGATGATGGTCGACATGGCGCACATAGCAGGCCTGGTTGCAGCAGGAATACATCCAAGCCCTGTGCCATATGCAGATTTTGTGACAACTACGACACATAAGACACTAAGGGGCCCGAGAGGCGGGGCGATACTGTGCAAGGAGAAATACGGCAGAGCGATCGATAAATCCGTATTTCCAGGAATACAGGGCGGACCTTTAATGCATATAATAGCCGCAAAAGCTATTTGCTTTAAGGAAGCTATGAAACCTGAATTTAAAGAATACCAGAAGCAAATCGTAAAGAATTCAAAAGCTTTGGCAGAAGGACTCATAAATCATGGATTCAACCTTGTTTCAGGCGGCACGGACAATCATCTCATACTTGTGGACTTAAGAAATAAAAATATAACAGGCAAAGATGCAGAGAATCTTTTAGAGAGTGTAAACATCACTGTAAATAAGAATACTGTACCATTTGACACTCAAAGCCCTTTCATAACAAGCGGAATCAGAATCGGTACGCCTGCAGTTACTACGAGGGGATTTAAAGAGGAGGATATGTACAAAGTTGCCGACATAATAGATGGAGTGATTGAAAACAAATCCGGTGATCTGTCCAAATTTATCAAAGCCGTGGAAAAACTCTGCAGCGCGCATCCTCTTTATTAAAGGACAATTTTGAAGGCAATGGATCTGAATTATTTTTCAGAATCAAGAAATAATATATTACATAAAATAAGGAACCGGTTCTAAAATTTTTATCATGAAACAGAATATCAATACAAACTACCTTAATATTTGGCCAAAGGTATTTGAATTGGTAGTTTGTATTATTTTATATTTAGGTCCCGTTAAAATATAATGTTGGTTTTTGAACAATCCAAATTTGTTAAATATAGATTATACTTAAAGTTGACAGGTTTACTCTAGTATGATATTATCCGAATAGTAAACTCAAGTCAATTAGTCAATATATATGGTGGTGATTTTATGAAACTTTCAACCAAAGGCCAGTATGGGGTTAAAGCGATGTTTGATCTGGCGCTTCATTATGGCGATGGTCCTATCCCGATTAGGAATATAGCGGAAAGACAGGGCATATCGGAATATTACCTAGAGCAGCTCATGGCAGTTTTAAGGAGAGGAAAACTCGTAAAGAGTATAAGGGGTGCCCAGGGAGGCTATGTGCTTTCAAAGAAACCCTCGCTAATCACAGTCGGAGAGATACTTGATTTGCTGGAAGGGCCGGTTGAGATATCCGAATGTTTGGATGAAAATGTAGAGTGTTCAAGGATGAGCAATTGTGCCACCAGACTGATATGGATTAAAATAAAAAAGGCTATAGATGATGTCGTAAATTCCATAACGCTTTCAGATATGGTCAATGACTATGAAATGCTCTGCAGGAAGAATAAAAACATAAGTTAAAAAGGAGATAGAGTAACATGGGAAAGATAGTATATATGGACAATTCTGCAACGACTCCTACAAAATCAGAAGTGCTTGAGGAGATGAAGCCGTACTTTACTGAAAAATACGGTAATCCTTCATCCATATATTCATTAGCACGCGAGACCAAAGCTGCGATCGAAAAATCCAGGGAAAAAGTTGCAAAAGTGCTTGGAGCGAATCCTGATGAGATTTATTTTACAGCAGGAGGCTCGGAATCAGATAACTGGACCCTTAAAGGTATTGCATATGCCAATCAGAATAAGGGGAATCATATAATAACCACAAAGATAGAGCATCATGCCGTGCTCCATGCTTGCGAATATCTCGAAAAACATGGCTTTGAAGTAACCTATCTCCCGGTTGATGAGTATGGTCTTATAAATTTGGACGATTTTAAAAAAGCCATAACCGATAAGACAATACTCGTATCGGTTATGTTTGCAAACAATGAAATAGGTACGATCGAGCCGATAGCTGAAGTCGGAAAGATTTGCAAAGATAAGGGAATATACTTTCATACCGATGCGGTTCAAGCTGTGGGAAATGTACCAATCAATGTAAAGAAAATGAACATAGACCTGTTATCGCTTTCAGCTCATAAATTTTACGGCCCCAAGGGAGTTGGAGCTTTATATATCAAAAAAGGAGTCAAGATCAATCCTTTGATTCATGGAGGAGGCCAGGAGGGAGGAAGAAGGGCAGGAACTGAAAATGTTCCTGGAATAGTAGGGCTTGGAAAGGCTATTGAACTTGCAGGAGAATCAATGGATTCCCATATTGAAAGGCTTACAAAGCTTAGGGATAAGCTTATAGGCGGCATAATGAAGATACCGTATTCAAAGTTAAACGGCCATCCTGTAAAAAGGCTTCCGGGAAACGTGAACGTTTGTTTCAGATTCATTGAAGGGGAATCGATGCTGCTTCTGCTGGACGGAATGGGAGTTTGCGGTTCTAGTGGCTCCGCATGTTCTTCAGGTTCGCTTGATCCATCCCATGTGCTGCTTGCAATAGGCTTGCCTCCTGAAATAGCCCATGGTTCGTTAAGGCTGACGCTCGGAGATTTTACGACCGAGGAGGATGTTGATTATGTGCTTGGGCTTTTACCTAAATTCGTAAAAAGATTGAGGGACATGTCCCCTCTATATGAAGAGTTTATCAAGAAGGGGGAAGAATCATGTACAGCGAAAAAGTGATGGATCATTTCATGAATCCCAGAAACGTAGGTGAGATAAAGGATGCCGACGGAGTTGGAACGGTTGGCAATCCGGTTTGCGGAGACATAATGAGGATATATTTAAAAATTGAGGACAATATTATAAAGGATGCCAAATTCAAAACATTTGGATGCGGTGCCGCTGTGGCATCAAGCAGCATGGCAACCGAGCTTATAAAAGGAAAGACAGTCGATGATGCATGGGGAACATCCAATAAAGCCGTTGTTGAAGCCCTGGAAGGTCTTCCACCTATAAAAATACACTGCTCGGTGCTTGCAGAGCAGGCGATACATGCTGCCATAAATGATTACAGGATAAAACACGGCATGGAACCTATTAAAGAAGAACATAAAGATATCCATGACGAAGAAAGATGCGAGTAGGTGAATTTATGAAACCAAAGGTAATCCTAGGCATGAGCGGTGGAGTGGACAGTTCAGTTGCTGCAGCACTCCTTAAGGATGAAGGCTATGAGGTAATCGGCATCACCATGCAAGTCTGGCCTGATAAGGCACCTGATGCGTTGGAGGTTGAAGGCGGATGCTGCTCGCTTTCAGCAACATTGGATGCCAGGAAAGTATGCGACATGCTTGGAATAAGATATTACGTTCTAAATTTTAAAGAGGTTTTTGAAGACAAGGTAATAAAATATTTTATAGATGAATATTTTAAAGGCCATACTCCGAATCCATGCATAATGTGCAACAAGTATATAAAATTCGGAGAGCTTCTAAGACGTGCTGAAAGCCTTGGAGCCCAGTATGTGGCTACAGGACATTATGCAAAGATAGAATATGATGATGATTTGAAGAGATACCTGCTTAAAAGATCAAACGACAGCAGGAAGGATCAGACATATGTGCTTTATAATCTGACACAATATCAGCTTGCCCATACTTTGATGCCGGTTGGAAATTATAGAAAGGACATGATAAGAAAGATTGCAGAGGACCTGGGACTTAAGGTGGCAAACAAGCCAGACAGCGAGGAGATATGTTTTGTGCCTGACAACGACTACGGCAATTTCCTTAAAACCAGGGAACCTGATAAAATAAAACCAGGCTTCTTTAGAGATACTGAGGGGAACATATTAGGCAGGCATAAAGGAATCATCTATTATACGATAGGCCAGAGAAAAGGTCTTGGAATATCATTCGGCAAGCCGATGTTTGTACTAGATATAATTCCTGAAACCAACACCGTGGTTTTGGGGGATGACGAGCATATTTTCTCTGATACCTTATATGCGTCAGACTTAAATTACATACCCTTTGATACTTTAAAGGAAAGCATGGAGGTTACTGCAAAGATAAGGTACAGTGCCAGGGAGGCCGAAGCTGTCATTTCTCCATACAATCAAGACTCTGTAAAGGTTAAATTCAAAGAGCCTCAAAGGGCCATAACTCCCGGGCAGTCGGTGGTCTTTTATAAAGGTGATATTGTAATAGGCGGAGGAATCATATGCAAAAAGGATATAGCATAAAAGGTATATCCTTTTTTAGGTCATGTTGATTTTAAGAAATCCACATCATATTTTAAAATAAGCAGAGCCACCTTGAATATGTTTTAATTGATAACATTCTGCCAGTAAAATACCAAGCAAAGACCAGTATACAGGCGCTACCGATACCACGCTTATATTGAAAAAGGCCTGTATAGCATAGGATAAACAGCCTGCAAAGATGCATAATATGATATTGCTGCGATTGTCGTGAACTATATAGTATATGGATTTAAAATACACCATGATCAAAAACAAAATATAAAATATGAGAGCCGGAAAGCCGAGCGTAATCGCAATCTGAAGATATTCATTATGAGCCTTATCCACAAAAACTGCGGGTGAGCCGAAATGGTATTCGGCTTCATCAGAGTTCATTTTAAAGACCTTGTCAAATGTATCAGGTCCTGAACCGAGCAGGGGCCTATCGAATATATAGTTCATAGTGCGGTCCCATATGAATATCCTCTGTGATCCTGCAATCAGTTTTTTATTATCATCTGCCTCATCATTGCTTACCACTGTTTTATAATCCGTGATTATCGATTTAAATCTGGAATAGAGAATGCCTCCATGCACATTATTGAGCAAAAATGTGCATATGACCAGAGAGACCATTAAAGAAGCCACTTTTCTTTTATTGTTCCATTTTATTTTTGAAACTGATAACATAACGATAAAAGATATTGAAATTATGGTACCAAGCCATGCGCTCCTCGTTTTGGTGCAAACAAGGCCTGAAAAGAGTATCACGTTGGCTGCGAACAAAAATTTGTTGTCAAGCTGCTTTATATTCAAAAGATACATGAAAAGCGCGATTGGAAATACTGCGGACAGATAGCTTCCTAGAAAATTTGGATTTCCAAGGGTGCTGTAGCTGGTATAGATCCAATCCTTTCTTATAGTGTCCTTAGGCACTATATCTAGTCCAAGATACTGCATTATGCCTATCATCGATATTATACAGCCTGAAATAAGAATAAATTTCAGTATTTGAAATATGCTCATATCATCCTTGACACATATAAATGACAGATACAATATTGCAAAGTATGAGATATAAGCCATCATGCCTTCATTTCTTAAAGGCCTTCCCCAAATCGCCTGGTTTTTATATTGCGAAAATGCTGTTGACAGCATGACCATTGTTTCAAAGAGCAAAAGCAATATCAATTCAGGCGTTGTCTTAAACTTTAGATTTCCTTTTTTATATGTTATAAAAAGCACAAAAATACAGCATGAGACCAGTATATAAATAGCCGTTATTTTGGGATAATAAAAATAATCAGCACTTTTTGTGGATATAAAAAGAGGAATCAGTGAATCTATTATGATTATGAAATTTTTTATGGTTTTATCTGAAAAAAAGTTTTTCATAAAGTTTATCAATGCCTCTTTTTACATGTTCTAAACCAGTAGATATATTATCTCATTTACATAAAGTATATCACATAACGGTCTGACAGCGAAATTTCAAGATACAGAGCAGAGTTTATGCTTATATGGAAGGTAGAAAAATATGATTAAATCGAAAATGCTTCTAGGCATGAATGTTGTGGATGTTAAAAGCGGAAAAATTGTTGGAAAGATAAAAGAGCCATTGGTTTTCTCCGATGATAAGATATTGCAGGGGTTTATACTGGAATGCAATGGATGGGTTAAGAATAAAAGAGTGTTGCCTGCAAAAAATATAAAATCCATTAAGAATAAAGTGATCATATATTCTGCAGAAAATCTAAAGGATGCTGGGAATCGTTCGGGAATAGATACTAAAGGCAAGCATGTAAAAGTGCTGGGCATCAAAGTTATTTCAAATGATGGCGAGAATATTGGCTGCATAGATGATGTGATATTTGATGAAAAGAATTTTTCAATACAAGGATATGTGATAAGCGACGGGATAGTTGAGGATATAATAAACGGCAAATCCATAATCCTAAATGACGGGAAAATAATTTTTAAAGGTAAAGAGGCAATACTAAATGAATCTGATGATGTAATCTTAAAGAACGACATATCTTTAAAAAAGGCATTTAAAAAGGCAGGAGAAGCCAAAGGCAAATGAGAAACATAAGCAGAAAGAGCATGATAAAAATTGCGCTGGCACTGATAGCTTTATTATTATTGATTTTGGTTTATCATAACAGAAAGGTGATAGGAAGACTGGCACATCCTTTCATACTGAGCTTTTTTATATCCTACCTTTTAAATCCTCTGGTCACGATGATGGAGAGAAAAGGCATAAAGAGAAGCTTCGGCATAATGATAATATATATGGTGTTTTTTATTTTATTGCTGCTGGTATGCGCTTATATGGTTCCCATGCTGGTAAGGGATATGGGAAAACTGACGGGAGCCATTCCAGGGTATAGTACGGAATTTATGGACTTTTTCGCATATTGCGAGGAGAAATATCAAGGCATGCAGCTTCCAAAGGGTATAAAAAATGCTATAGAAAACAACATAAACAGAATACAGGATTATATAATATCGTATATTCAGCTTGTAACCACATTTATAATGAGCGTGATATCAAAAATTTCTACAATAATGTTGATACCGATACTTGTTTATTATTTTTTAAGAGATTTTAAAAATATACTTGAGAAGCTTTCAAAAATGATACCTCGAAAATATAGAAACCAGACAATCAGTGTGCTTTCAAATGTGGATGGCGTCCTTGGAAACTATGTAAGAAGCCAGATAATACTTTCAGGTGTAATAGGAGTCATGACCACTGTTGCACTTTTGATTTTAAAGATAAACTTTGCGCTGATAATCGGGATAATAAACGGCGTTACCAACATAATACCATACTTTGGTCCTGTGATAGGTGCCGCACCTGCTGTTTTGGTAGCGCTGCTCCAATCCCCAGGCAAAGCTTTGATAACAATAGCCGTTATGATCTTAATACAGCAGATCGAAAGCGATATAATATGTCCTAAAATAACTTCTGAAAGTGTGGGATTGCATCCTTTGACCGTAATCTTTGCGCTGATTGCAGGAGGTGAGCTTTTCGGGATCACAGGACTTATACTTGGAGTGCCTGTTTTAGCAGCGCTCAAAGTGATTTACAGGGATGTGATGAAAAGTCTATTTTGAAATGAGTGCTCTTTGAAAGGTTGATATATATTTGACATTATGCTTATATTTTTGTATAATAATTCTCAAA
>CALCDS010000449.1 GCA_937900065.1 uncultured Clostridiaceae bacterium
TAGAGGCCATATAAAAGGACACATCTCCCGCTGCGTTAAAGCTGCGGAAGATGTGTCCCTTGAAAATGGAATATATGCTCTGTTTTTATTTTTTATCTTTGTTTTGCCCCTTTATCATTTCAGCGACTGCTGCTACGCTTCCAAGCGAAGATACGGCTTCAGTGGGGATTATAAGCTTGTTTGCAGGGTTCTTGGATAATTCTATCAAAGCCTCAACCTGCTTTAGAGCTATGACAACCTCATTGGTGCCTGATTCAAGTATGGCTTTGTTAACCAAATCCACTGCATCAGCCTGTGCTTTTGCAATTTCCTCAATGGCCCTTGCTTTACCTTCAGCCTCAAGAAGCTGTGATTCTCTCAATCCTTCCGCCCTTTTTATATTTGCTGCCTTTTCAGCTTCAGCCTGTAATATCTTTGCTTGCTTGGCACCTTCGGCAACTGCTATTGCACTTTGTTTCTGACCCTCGGCCTGAAGTATTACAGCCCTTTTATCCCTTTCAGCCTTCATCTGCTTTTCCATTGCCTGCTGTATTTCTGCAGGAGGGATTATATTTTTGATTTCGACCGAAAGAATTTTAATGCCATATGCATCAGTTATCTCGTCTATAACTTTAAGCAATTCGGAATTTATGACGTCTCTACCTGAGAGCACTCCGTCAAGTGTCATATTTCCCACAATATTTCTCATGTTTGTTATTGTTGAATAGATTATACCTGATTTATAATTTTCAATGTTGTAAACAGCATCCTTTGCATTCATAACTCTAAAGAATATGACATTATCTATGGATATCTTTACATTATCCTTTGTTATGACGCTTTGGGGTTCTATATCCAGTATCTGCTGCTTCGTTGAAATCCTTTTTCTTACAAAATCAACAAACGGTATGATCAAATGCCAACCCGGCTCAAGCACCTTGTAAAACTGCCCAAACCTCTCCATTACAAAAACATATCCTGTATTGACTACTTTTATTGATGATATCAGTATGACCAAAATCAAGAGCAGGACGATCAGCAAAAAAATATTCATTTAATTTCCTCCTTTATTTGGGCTATGTTAAAGCGTAATGTTGATTTTGAGCATGCCTCGCTTACCTATTCACTTGGATTGCTTAAAATCAACGCATCTGTTAAACATAGCATAGCCTATTTTTTTATTACCAACTTATTTCCGCTTATGCCTATTATTTTAGCTTTCTCTCCTTTGTATATCTTGTCTCCTTTATTTAAAACAGCCCAGTATATGCCTTCGACCTTCATCCTTGCTTCATTTTCTATATCTTTATCAGCAGTAACCGTCTTGCCAAGATATTTCTCCTCCAAACTTGGAGGTTCAGGTATTTTATTTTTGACTTTTTTTCTAAACCACATAAATTCTACAGCGATTGCGACTCCACTTATTACGATGAATGCGCACTCCTGGATGAACATGCTTTTGCCGAGCATCCAGGCAATGACTGCAGATATGCCTCCAATTGTAAAACCTGCAAAAAAGAAACCGCTTGTTATTATATCAATTATCAATGCAGCCACTGATATGATAATCCACATATATATGCCTGTCATACCCATACCCCCTTTACAAGTTAATATGACTTCTATGCTTTAAAGACATGCCGAGCTAATGTTTAAGACGATACTCAAGAAGATTTGTTCAATATATCCAAAGAAAAAATATATTCCGTTTATAATACTTATATTACTCCAACATATATTGCATATCAATGACGCACAAAGACCATATTAAACAATATGTGGTAGTTCTTCCGATTATATCAATGCTTTGATAATCTTTATTCCATAATTTTTAATATATAGTATAAATTTGAATCAAATGGGACTGTAACCATCCCTTTTTAACCCATTTCTGCAATAACCACTTGAAATAAGGCTTAGATTGAAGTATATTGAAAGCTGAAGAATTTACATAATTGAGGTGCTGCAAAATGATAAAATTTTTAAAAAGGAACATCGTCAGTCTTTTCATAGCAGTATTGTTGGTTACAACATTTGTAAATACACCGGCTATGGCAAGTCCTTCACTTGATGTCAAAGGCGAATCTGCAATGCTTATAGATGCGGAAAGCGGAAGGATATTATACCAGAAAAATCCGGATGAAAAACTCCATCCAGCAAGCATGAGCAAAATGATGACCGAATATATACTTCTTGAAAATATCAAAAAAGGAAGCATAAAATGGGATCAAAACGTGCCTATAAGCGATTATGTATATAAGATATCCCAGAATACAACGCTTTCAAATGTACCCCTTAGAAAAGACGGGCAATACACTGTAAGGGAATTGTACGAATCAATGGCAATATATTCTGCAAATGGTTCAACAATCGCACTTGCCGAGCTCATAGCCGGAACTGAAGCAAAGTTTGTTGATATCATGAATGATGAAGCAGCCAAATTGGGGTTAAAAGATTATAGTTTTGTAAACAGCACAGGATTAAATAACTCGGATCTAATAGACATGCAACCTAAAGGCGGAAAAAATGATGAAAACACAATGTCCGCCCGTGCCGTAGCTACCTTGGCATATAGACTGATACATGACTATCCCGAAGTGTTAAATACCTGCAGCATCACTAAAAAAGTGTTCAAGGAAGGTACAAAGATGGACAACTGGAACTGGATGCTTCCAGGACTCGTATTTGGTTACAATGGCGTTGACGGTTTAAAAACAGGATCCACTGATTTAGGAGGTTATTCATTTACAGCTACGGCAAAGCGCAATGATTTAAGGCTGATATCGGTTGTGATGAAAACAGGCTCATATGAAGAGCGTTTTGGCGAAACTAAAAAACTCCTCGATTACGGGTTCAATAATTATTCAAGAAAAAAACTTTATCCGGCAGGATATAAGATCGCATCCAATCCTGAAATACCCGTTACAAACGGTAAACAAAAAAAGGTTGCCGTAGAATCAAAAGATGCACTTGTTGTAACAGTCAAAAAGGGCGAAGAAAACTCATTTCAACCAGTATATGAGCTAAACAAATCTTTATCACCAAACGGCAGCAGCTTAACCGCGCCTTTAGAAAAAGGTCAAACAATAGGATATCTTACAGCAAAGTATAAGGGAAGCGACAGTTACGGCTACCTTGCAGGAAGCAAGGGAGATAAAGCATCTCTAATAACTTCGGCACAGGTTAAAAAAGCAGGTTGGCTTATCATGTTATTTAGAAATATAGCAAGATTTATATCAAATCTCTTCTAAAAACAGGCGACCATTCTCAAAGCGAGAATCTAATAAACCCCCGTTGTGTTTTAAGCCAAAACGCAGCGGGGGTAATATTTAATATATTCATAACTCCCTTTTGAAAAATCTAGTTACAATTTTTATGACTTCATCTTCCCACTTAGCACTGTTAAAAGTATGGTCCGCACCTTCAATATTGTGAAACTCGGAATTTTTCAGGGCATTCCTATAATTTTGGACCACCGAATATGGCACGCTTTCATCCTTATCTCCATGTATTATGCATACTTTTTTGTCAAACATGGAAGTCCTTTTTATATGATCTATCTTTGCGGCGCTTTCTCTTGCCTTAGCATTTAGTATAAGGCCGTCCACATCAAAAAGTCCCTCGCCAATTTTATTCTCCTCTGCCATATCAGACTCGAATATCTCTTTTATATTGCCTGCAGGAGCAAGAAGGCACAGGGCTTTAACATAATCCCTGTAATCTCCGGCCGTAATTCCTGCAATATACCCTCCCATGCTCAATCCACACAAACCGATCCTGTTTTTATCTATTGCATCTAAACTTCTCATATAATCAAGTATGGTTTTAGCATCCCTTAATTCAGAATCAGGAGTCATATCCTGAAATGTGCCTTCGCTTTCGCCGCTCCCGTAAAAGTCAAACCTTGCACTTGCAATGCCCAGCTTTTCAAGTGCTCTTGACAGCTTTACAAGTATAAAATGAGGTTCCATTTTGTTTCCCGTATATCCATGAAATATTACGACTCCAGGCACTTTGCACCTATCCCTCTCCGGCAAATGGAGCATTCCTCTTATCATAAAGCCCTTATTTTCAAGCTCAACGTGATTTTGCATGCAATACGCCCCCTGTTAAAATTTCTTCATTTTGTATTCAAAGTATCATAGCTTAATTATAATTATATATTTAAAAAATA
>CALCDS010000450.1 GCA_937900065.1 uncultured Clostridiaceae bacterium
ACACCCCCTTTGTTATCTCATCGGCTTTATGAACATCTGCGTCCAATAGCATACTCCACTGCTGCTTTTAGCAAATCCCACGCCTATTTGAGTATATGACGGGCTTAATATATTGGATCTATGGCCCGGAGAATTCATCCACGCATTCATTACCTCTTCAGGCGTCCTTTGGCCCATCGCAATGTTTTCACCTGCCGCTGAAAACCTTATTCCAAAGTTTTGCATCATAGTAAACGGTGAACCATATGTGGGCGAAGTATGGGAAAAATATTTCTTTTGCATCATATCCACGGATTTATAACGTGCAACCCTTTCAAGCTCCCAATTATTGGTCAGAAGCTGCAGTCCGTTTTGCGCCCTCACCTTATTTACCAGTTCAACAACCTTCATTTCAATCGACTTTGCATCGGTTTGCGACGGTATATTTATTTTTTGTCCCGGATAAATCAATGATGGATTCTTTATTTGCGGATTAGCCGATATTATTTCGGAAACCCCGACCTGGTACTTTACCGCAATCTTCCACATCGTATCGCCTCTTACAACCGTATATGTTGAAGATTGGGCGGCCTTAAGGCTTCCTCCGGCCGTCAATAAAACTATCATAATCATCGAGAAAGCAAATTTTTTAATGAGCTTCAATAATTTTCCCCCCTATATATTTGATATATATTTATTATTCCACGATTCAGGCAAAACTCAGCTGTAAGCTAATGCATGATATTAACCTATATTACATTTCTGTATATAATTATTTATCCCGTACTTTTCATATCGCTCAAGTTTAAGAAGTCATAGTATTGTGATACAATTTATTTGGGTAAAATATATGAAGAATACTTGATGGAAGGTGTATGGTATGGCAAATAATACAATTGGAAAATATGTACTTTGCAACAATGAACCAGTACTTTTAGAAAATTTTGATGCAAAACTCACCAAGAAATTTCCCGGAATATATGAAGTGGTAAGAATAATAGATGGAGTCCCTCTTTTTCTCGAAGATCATATCAAAAGGTTTCGCAGTTCTGCGAAGATACTTGGACATGAACTTAAAGAGTCTGATGAAATGTTTGAAGCTTCATTAAAAAAGCTCATCGATTTAAATGGATGTATTATTGGAAATGTGCAGCTTGTTGTAAACGGCTTTGACAAAATCAATTATGACACATATATGTTTTTTATCGGTTACAGATATCCATCGCAGCAGGAAATAAAAAACGGTGTTCCAGTCATACTTTACCATGCTGAAAGGAACAACCCGAATGCAAAAACGACCGACCTTGCCTTTAGGAATGGATTGAACGCTGAATTGGCCCGCAGCGGAGCATATGAGGCGCTCATGGTAAACAAAAATGATGAGATCACTGAGGGAAGCAAGTCCAATGTTTTTTTCGTATCAGCCCCAAAAATATATACTTCGCCGCTTGTAAATGTTCTTCCAGGCGTTACAAGGGCCAAGGTGATTTATATATGCAAGGGTTTAGGACTTGAAATAGTCGAGTCAACAATAAAGGTAAGCTTTCTAAAAAAAATAGATGGCCTGTTCATTACAGGCACCTCGCCCGAGGTGCTTCCAATATCGTCGGTCAATGGTATAAAATATGATTCCCAAACAAACCAGGTTATAACCAGCATAAGAAAATCATATGAGAAACTTGTAGAGGATTACGTTAAATCCCACAAATAGCAAAATTATCGAAGTCTTTGAGGGTGCTGCACAATGAAAACAATTTATTGTGCAGCACCCTCTTTTTGTAAAGCCTTAGGGACGGTTCTTCAAAAATGTAAAAAATATTTAAAACTTTATGCTGCGTTGATTTT
>CALCDS010000451.1 GCA_937900065.1 uncultured Clostridiaceae bacterium
CCTTTGAATGCAAGTGTTATAATATGACAGAGGAGGTGGAGCATGTTTCCTATATGTCATATATATTTTGCTGACAGGGTGTTTGGCAGCATATCCGATTTTTCAGTGCTGGGCAGTATTTATCCTGATGCAGTGATATCTAAAGTATTAAACAGGGATGTTACACATTATAACACTAAAAAAATTTACCAGTATTTCAAAAATGATGATGAATACATGAAAGAGTTTGCATTAGGAGCGGAATCCCATGGGGTCGATATGAAGGGTATTGATTATTACAGCGATGAAAAATATTTGGATTCAGACAGGGGATATTGCTTTTTAAAAGGTAAACGCATTGAGAAGGAAGTGATAGACTGCTGCCGCGTACCTGAAAATCTGGGATTATGGAAGGCCCACAATTTTATAGAAATGGCATTTGAACTATATCTTGATAATAAAAACAGCTATACTAAGGAATTGTTTAAAAACGCACTGAGCCAAAAATCAAAGATAAGCTATATCAGTCGGAAATTGAGTTCGTTTTATGGAATCGAAGCCTCCTATTTTGAGAAAAAGTTTTGCAACTTCTCCTATTTTTTCGACTATGAACATGTGAACGCTTATACCATGGCTCAAAAATACAGCCTGCAGCTGTACCAAAAACATGGCATAAAGAATATGGATGTAAAACTTGGAGCCTCTGCCATATTAAAAGGAGTCGATATAATAAAAGAGGATGCGGAATCTTTTTTGGATTATGTGGTGCGCCGATTCAAAGCCGATATCGATCTGCAGAATGCTTGATTTGAATTTGCAATATAAAATCCACGGCATAAAAGCAATATGCCGTGGATTTTATAATCAGTCCACTGTAAAATTAAAATTTCCCTTGATGTAAAATGGGCTGATTTCATATATATATTGATAGCCAAATATACAATATAGAGTATGAATTATGGCGTTACCCTGTTTAGGGTTCTTGCAAAAGGTATGGCCTCTCTTAAATGATCGATTCCGCATACGCAGGTTACGAGCCTTTCGATTCCAAGACCAAAACCCGAGTGAGGAACCGAACCATATCTTCTTAAATCGATATACCATTCATATATCTCTTGAGGCAATTTCTCCTCTTTTATCCTTGACAAAAGCAAATCGAGATCATGTATACGCTCGCTTCCACCTATTATTTCACCAAATCCAGGATAGAGCAGATCATCGCATTTTACTGTATCAGGCTCATCGGCATCAGGTTCCATATAGAAGGCTTTGCACTTTTTAGGATAATTGGTTACAAATACGGGTTTGCCTTCAAATTGTTCCGACAGATATATTTCATGGGGCGCGCCGAAATCATCTCCCCATTTTATATCGTCTCCATGCTCCTGAAGCATCTGTATAGCTTTTGTATATGTAATTCTCGGGAATGGAGCTTTTATCTTCTCAAGTCCGGTTACATCCCTCTCTAAAAGCTTGAGTTCATATTTCCGATTTTCAAGCACCTTTTGTACAGCAAACTCTATCATATCTTCTTGAAGTTTCATGTTGTCATCCTGATTGTAAAAAGCAACTTCAGGTTCAAGCATCCAAAACTCGTTTAAATGTCTTCTCGTCTTTGATTTTTCAGCTCTGAAAGTTGGACCGAATGTATATACTTTCCCAAATGCCATTGCTGCGGCTTCCGCATAAAGCTGCCCGGTCTGTGAAAGATAAGCCTTTCTTCCGAAGTAATCTATCTCGAATAAATCTGAAGTACCTTCACATGTGGAGGGAGTGATTATTGGAGATTCAATCAGAGTGAAGCCCCTGCCGTCTAAAAAGTCCCGGCATGCTTTTGTGATCTCTGCTCTTATGCTTAAAATTGCAAACTGTTTTCTAGACCTGAGCCATAGATGGCGGTAATCCATCAAAAAATCGGTTCCATGATCTTTTTTGGTTATAGGATATTCCTGGGCAATGCTTACCACTTTAATACCTGTCACCGACAATTCATATCCAGAATGGGATCTTTTATCAGCTCTCACAACGCCTGTCACTATTATGGAAGACTCCTGAGTCAAGCTTTTACAGGAGTCAAATGTATCTTCGCTTACTTCTTGTTTTACAACGACACCCTGTATGAATCCTGAACCGTCCCTTATTTGCAGAAAGAGTATCTTTCCGCTGGAGCGCTTGTTAGCGAGCCATCCCTTTAATCTAACCTCATCACCCACGTGATCCTTTATATTTCTGATTGTTGTATCAACCATTGCCATACCTCCAGTATATATCAAAACTTACTATTCTTAAGTTCAAAAATAAAATTTAAATTTAGTAAACCTTCTCAATAATATGCTTTAATAGTATTCGTTGTTAATTATATTATATAACTGCAAACATTTCAACAGCGA